>NZ_DAWDDM010000164.1:0-4515 GCF_052354645.1 Catenibacterium sp. | reverse complement strand
TGATAAATAATAGAAATTATACATGAGAAAATAACTTAAATAACTGTTTTTATAACATTTTAACATAAAACCCTCCTAGTGAAATACTTTTAACTCTTTATTTGTTGGTACGTTAAAGAAGAAAACAAGAATCATTCCAATAATACTGCCAATAAATAATACAAAATAAAACATTTGATAACCAGTAAAATCAATCAAATATCCTGCTGACATCTGAAATAAAATCGATGAAAAACTTTTACAGGCAGAAACAAGTGATAACGCACTATTTTGTCTGGCATTATCAACAATTGTTGAAATGATTTTTAAATTGATCATAACAAAAGCCATAGTTGCGACGGTTTTCGTAAGAAATACAATAATAATTTGAAGAATGACTGATGAGATAAAACTAAAAGTAAAGAACTGTATAACTAGTAAAATAAAACAACTCATTAATAATTGTTTATTAGTAAAACGATTCATATAGAAACGTGATAATAGAATAACAGGTACCTCTGATAAAGTAGAAACAAAGATAACATTAGAAACATAATTTATTGGTAAACCACTTTGTTTTAACATCGCAGGTAAATAAAGATGATGCACATTGGTAACACCATAAAATAAACAAACAATAATCAAGTAAAATGGAATATGCTTGATTTTAAATACAGATGTCATTGAGACTTTTTCTACTATTTTTTCTATAGGTGGTAAAATACTATGTGTTCCTAAAATACCAATGACACATAATAATTCTCCTATTGCGAAGAAAATATAAAGACTATAAGGTCCTATATTTTTATAAATTAATCCAGCTATGATTGTAGCTACTGCATAACCAATTGTTGCCCAAACACGAATCGAACCATATTTAAATCTTGATAGTATAGCCATTCTCTCAATAATTGGATTTGTTCCATTGGTTATTGCTAGAAATAAGCTATAAGCAACAGTAATCAAATAAATATTCTTTAAAAAAATAAAGATGATTCCTAGCATTCCTGCAGCCAGCAATAAGATACTATTAACATATCTTGATTCATATTGATCATTAAGTTTTCCAATAAAAGGCTGAACAATGACGGATAATATATAAGAACAAGAAACAACAAAACTTACTTGCGAAGCACTGTATCCTTTATCCATTAAATAAACTGAAATAAATCCTGAAAAGAATGCTAGACTAAAGAAAAAGAAGAAGTACATTAAGAAATAGCTTAAATAACTGTCATGATAATGCTTTAAAAATCTCATTTTTTACTCCTTTTAATTTTTTTCTTATATAATGAAAGAGAGAGGTACTAATATGCTTTTACAAGAAAAAATGAAACAAAATATCTTTTCCTATAATGAACAAACAATTATTCATTTTATTTTAGAAAAACAAGAACAAATCAAAAATTATTCTACAAAAATGATTGGTGATGAAACCTATACAGCCCCTTCTACTGTTATTCGTATTGCTCATAAATTAGGTTTTCAAGGATGGTCTGATTTTAAAGAAGCATTTCTCGATGAAGTGATTTATTTAAATAGTCACTTCCAAGAAATAGATTCTAATTATCCTTTTACAAGTCAAGATACAATAATGCAGATTGCACATAAAATAATCCAATTACATATAGAAAGTGCAAATGATACTGCTTCTTTAATTCATCACGATACTTTACAAAACGCTGTTCAAATTCTAAGAAAAGCGAGTGTTGTTAAAGTATTTGCTGTCGCAAATTTAAACTTCATTGGTGAAGAGTTTGTTTTCAAATTAAATCGTATTCATAAGAGAGCTTATATTGAACCTATACAGGATAATCAATTTCAAGATGCTATTATGACTACAAGTGATGAGTGTGCTATATGTTTATCTTATTCAGGAGAAACACCAACTCTTTTAAAAACAGCTCATTTTTTAAAGGAAAATAAAGTTCCGATTATTGCGATTACGAGTCTTGGTAAAAATAGCTTATCTAATCTAGCAACAGTATCATTAAATATTTCTACTCGAGAGAAATCATTTTCTAAAATAGCTGGATTTACCTCTTTAGAATCCATGAATATTATTTTAAATATTCTTTATTCATGCTTATTTTCTCTAAACTATCAAGAGAATCTAGATTATAAGATTGATGTTGCAAAAAGAGTGGAACTTAATCGTGAAATAGATAATGAAATAATTGAAGAACATCTTAAAAAAGATTAGTTCTTCTTTTTTATGACTACCCGTATAACTTTTACCTTGACTGTATTTTTAAACCAACACACATTTATTAGTTTATTAATTTTAAAAGGTTTTGGAATATAAAAAAATGTAAATGAAAAGCCATTTACATTTTCTAATTTATTATTCAATTTTTTGTAAATAGAATTTACATTCTCAATACTTAACGCTCAGTTCAAGAAAAATAGTCTAGGTAGATTATTAATAGTTACTAGATGTAAGTCTTCTTTGATTATAAACACATCTTATAGATGTTTAAACAGTCTTCCTGCGTTAAAGGACGATAGGCCATTGGCAATGAATCTTGTCCATAACATGCTTTTACTTTTAATTCATCTAAGTCTATATCTGTGATGTTTAATTCACTTAGTGTTACAGGCAAATGAAGTTCAACTTTAATAAAGTTTTGTAATGCAGCGATTCCTGCAAGAGCATTGTCCATGTCATTACCTAAATCTTTTATACCCATGACATTCATTCCAAAACGGGCAAAGTCATTTGCTACTGTTTCATCTTTATTCAGTAAATATGTCATCCATTTAGGTGTAATAATCGCAAGTCCTTTACCATGAGTCATATCATATGTAGAAGAGAATTGTTCGAGAGCATGTAATTGTGCCTGTGTTTTATATCCTGATGTACAGAAACTATTTAATGCCCATGAAGCAGCCCATAATAGTGTTGCTCTTGCTGTATAGTTATCTAGTTCTTTCAATGCGATTGGTAGTTGTTCACGTATTGTTTTTAGTAAGGTTTCAACCACATTAAACTGAAGTGGATACTTATCACTGTTCACAAAATAATTCATATCAAATAGATGTGCCATGATATCAAATCCACCACATGCTGTTTGATATGATGAAACAGTGAATGTATTCGTAGGATCTAAAAAGGCTGCTTTAGGTCTTAAAATATCTCCATTAATACCACTTTTTACATTCTTGTCTACATTCGCAATAACACATGATTTATCCATTTCACTACCTGTTGAGGCAATAGTAGGCATTGCGATAACAGGTAGAGCATCCTTCCAAGATACTTTCTTTTCTACTAAATCCCAGAAATCATCTGTATCTGTAAGTGTTAAAGCAGCAATTGCTTTAGATGCATCAATAGTAGATCCTCCACCTGCTGCAAGAATAACTGAAATATTGTATTCTCTACAGATCTGTGCTCCTTTATTCACTGTAGTATGTCTTGGATTAGGTTCTACACCAGATAATTCATATACGTTAATATCATGTTCCTTTAATTCATTCATAACTCTATCATAGAGCCCTATTTTCTTGATAGATCCTCCACCATATACGACTAAAACATTCTTTCCGTGCTTTAATACTTCTTCATGTAAATGACCTAATTGGTCTTTACCAAAATATACTTTTGTAGTGTTTTGAAACTGAAAATCATTCATTTTATTTTCCTCCTTCTGGTTTTAAAGGTCCATAATAATATGATGCTGTTGCACCACCATCCATTAAGAAAGTAGATCCAGTAATAAAAGCACCCTTATCACTCATTAATAATTCAGCAACATTTGCTACTTCATCTGCTGTTCCTGGTCTACCAGCTGGACATTTTAAGAACATGTTTTTATAGAAATCTCCTCTTGGTTCATTGAATTCATCAATTGCGAGAGGTGTCACTATAATACCTGGTGCAATCGCATTGATTCTTGCTCCACGTTGACCCCATTTAACAGATTCAGCCATGACACGTTTTTCATTACATCTTTTTGCTAATTGATAAGCGTGTAATGTATCATTAATATTTTCAGGTTGTAAAATATCTAAATCTAATAATTCTTCAGTTGGTGTACAAGCAAGTTGTTCATCTTCCGAAGCTGTAAGTTGTTTCATACGAAAACCTGATTGACTTGAAATTGTAATGCCAACGCCACCTTCTTCAATCACTTTTCCTACTTCTTCTAATAAAACAGCTGTTCCATAAAGATCTACTCTTAAAATAGATTCAATAGGTGCCTGTGAAGGCGAAACACCAGCACCATTCACCAACATTTTGATTTTTCCAAAGCTTTTAGCTGTTTCAATCGTTTTTAGAATATCTTCTCTACTTGATAAATCAACTTTCATGATATCAACATCAAATCCTGCATCAATCATTGTTTTTTGAATATTCTTCGCATTTTCTATATTTTTGTCACCTAAAATAATTTTCTTACCAGCGCCCATTCTTCTCATAATAGCCATACTAGTTTGACCAGCACCAACAACAATCATAACTTCTTTCATTACTTCTTTACCTGCCCTTTCTATATAAAAGCTTCTACATCCATATAATAAAAAAAATAAGGA
>NZ_DAWDDM010000163.1:0-4531 GCF_052354645.1 Catenibacterium sp. | reverse complement strand
CAAAGAAAAAAATGGTGATTCTAGATCTAGAATCACCATAAAATGTGTTATTTTGCTTTAACTATTGTCCAGTAGTTACTAAACATTTCTTTAGTCTTAGTATCCTGATAGTTGAAACATTCATCTTTTGGTCCAACACGCATGCTGTAAGCATTGTTGTTCTTGAATTCTTTCTTTCTTGCTTTTGCAGCTGCTACAGTATTAGTAGTTAAATAACCTACTTCCTGTGTATTTAAGAATGCGTTCTTATCAGAAATCATATAGTTAATGAATTTATTAGCCATATCTGTGTTCTTACAATCCTTAGAGATGACAAATCCATCAAACCAATAGTTAGTACCTTCTTCTGGCATATAGAAGCCCATATCTGGGTTTTCTTTCATTACATCTGCTGCATCACCTGAATACATAACACAAAGTGCTTTTTCACCATTCTTCATGTTATCGATAGAGTCATCTGTTGCATATGTAGGATCCATAGTCTTTCTCTGTTCTACTAACCAGTTGAAAGCAGCCTGGATTTCATTTTCGTTAGTAGTATTCATAGAATACCCCAAAGCCTTTAATGCAACCATCATAGAGTCTCTTTCAGAGTCATACATATAAAGGTTACCCTTATACTTAGGATTACGTAGGATTTCCCATCCTGCTTTTAAATCTTCTTTTTTAACCTGTGTTTTGTCATAAACGATACCTACGTTACCACAGAAATATGGTACCCAGTATTCATTGTTTGGGTCAAACTGCTGATTTAATACTTTAGTATCTAATGATTTCTTATTTGTAATCTTAGACCAGTCAATCTTCTGTAAAAGATTTTCCTTGATCATACGTTCAATCATATAATCAGATGGTACTAATACATCATACTGGTTGCCACCTAATAATTTAGTGTACATTGATTCATTTGAATCATATGTTTCATAAATAACTTTACAATCATATTCATCCTGGAACGCCTTAATAACGTCCATATCGGCATATACACCCCAGTTGAATACCTTTAATGTGTGTTTATAGTTTTTAGACCCACACCCAGTCATTAGGCCGCAGATAACTGCAACGCAAAGTAAACCTTTAAATAACTTTTTCATTTTTTACCCCTCTCTTCTTCAAATAAATATATGGTACAAAAGTGCCTAATAATACCCCAATTAAAATAACTACAAGAATAACTGTAGATAATGCATATATACTCGGATCAACACGTTTAGACATGTTGTAAACAACGATAGAAATATTTTCTACACCATTACCAGATACAAAGTATGAAATGATGAAATCATCAAAACTCATAGTAAAAGATAAAAGTGCTCCTGCAAAGATACCAGGCTTGATCTGAGGAATGATGACCTTAGTCAATGTCTGGAATGGTGTTGCCCCTAAATCCATTGCCGCATCTGCTAGATTGTCATCTAACTGCTTGACTTTAGGATAAACATTTGTAATCACATATGGTGTACAGAACGCAATATGCGCAAGCAACATTGTCATATAACCCTTTTCAAAGCTTACAAAGCTAAATAATAACATCAAAGAAATAGCTGTAACGATTTCAGGGTTCATGATTGGTAAGTTATTGACCTGCTGTACAATAGTTCTGACAGTCTTTTTAGATTTAGATAATGCAATAGCTGTAATTGTTCCCAAAACAACTGAACAGATTGTCGCAATAACCGCTATACTAACTGATACAAAGATGGCATTTAATAGCTGTGTGTTATTAAATAACTGTACATACCAGCGTCCTGAGAAGCCACCAAAATGTGATAAAGACTTGGCGCTATTAAATGAGAAAACTGCCATAATAAATATTGGGAAATAGAGGAAGACCATACATAGTGAAATAATAATCACTTTACTGAGCTTTTTTTCTTTTCGCATTAGTAAGTCCTCCCTGTTCAATTTCATTATTTGTCTTCTTTTCAGCACGATAGATAAGTGCCATAGAAATAATAACAATCACACCTAAGATAAGTGATACAGCACTACCGAAATGCCAGTTACCTACAGTAATGAACTGGTTTTCAATGAAGTTACCAATTAAAGAGTACTGTCCTCCACCTAACATCTTTGGAATAACGAATTCACTGATAGCTGGTAAGAATACCATTGTAATACCAGTTAATACGCCACCAAGTGATAACTTAAAAGTAATCTTAAAGAAGTCTGTAACCTTATTATCAACTAAATCATAGGCTTCTTCTACAATTAAAGGATACATATTAGTTAAAGATGTATGGATTGGCAGAATCATAAATGGGAGGAAGTTATAAATCATCCCGATTGCAACTGCCCCATCAGTATATAACATTCTAAAAGAGCCTAAGCCAAGTAATCCTAGGATGTTATTTAAAATACCGTTTCTAGATAAAATAGAAACCCATGCGTAAGTACGCATTAAAAGGTTGATCCATGTTGGAATAGTAATCAACATAATAAGAATAGTCTGAGTATGCTGTTTACACTTAGAAATCATAAAAGCGACTGGATAACCAATTAATAAACAGATTAATGTAGTAAGTAATCCAAGTCCGAATGATTTAATCAATACCTGGACAAAGATTGGATCAAAGAATTTCGCAAAGTTTGCGAATGTGAATTCAAATGTCTTGATTGCGGATGCCTTTTGTGTAAAAGCATAGAATACAATCAACACCATCGGCAATACAGTTAACAGGAATAGAAATAGGACATAAGGTGTAATGAGTTTTTTATACTGTTTCATTAATAAGTACCCATTGGTTCCATGACATGAATATCTTCAGGCCAGAAATCTAAATCTACTTTCTTTCCTACTTCTGTTAAATCTGTTGTATGAATCTTATAGTCCTGATTTTCTGTACGCACCATGATTTCATAGTGTACCCCTTTAAAGATAACAGATACGACTTCACCTGCAATTTTACCTCTACCTGGTTCTACAATATCTAAGTCTTCAGGACGTAATACAATATCTACTTCCTGACCTTCTTCAAATCCTTTATCTACACATTCAAACTGCTGACCATGCCATTCTACAAGGTAATCCTTAATGAAATGACCTTCTACAATATTAGATTCACCAATGAAGTTGGCAACAAATCTATTTTCTGGTTCATTATAAATATCAATTGGTGAGCCAATCTGCTGAATTAAACCTTCATTCATTACGACAATCTTATCAGACATAGTAAGTGCTTCTTCTTGATCATGAGTAACATAAACGAAAGTAATACCTACCTGCTGCTGGATCTTCTTTAATTCAATCTGCATTGTTTTTCTGAGTTTCAAGTCAAGTGCGCCTAATGGTTCATCAAGAAGAAGTACTTTTGGTTCATTAACAAGAGCTCTTGCAATCGCAACACGCTGCTGCTGACCACCAGATAACTGAGAAATATTTCTTTCTTCATAACCTTTTAAACCTACAAGTTCCAACATTCTTCTTACTTTATGATCAATGATTTCATCAGGCATTTTCTTAATATGTAAACCAAATGCTACGTTATCATAAACATCCATATGTGGAAATAAAGCATACTTCTGGAATACTGTATTTAATTCTCTCTTATATGGTGGTACACCTTCCATGTTCATACCATCAAATAATACAGTACCTGATTCAGGTTCTTCAAATCCTGCCATGATTCTTAGTGTAGTTGTTTTTCCGCATCCACTTGGACCTAGAAGTGTTACGAATTCATTTTCATAGATGTCTAAGTGAATTCCTTTTAGGATGACCTGACCATCAAATGATTTAGTCAGATTATCTAATTCAATAATTTTCTTCATAAAACTCTCCTCATTTAAAATAATGGTGGTGTAGAAATCCAGATCACTCTCGCCTTTCTTTCCCACTGATTCTCTAAATAATGTGCACGTGTGCCCTTCAAATAAAATGTTTCACCCTTTTTAACAATTTCTTCTCGCATCCCATAATGAAGAACAACTTTACCTTCTAATACATAACCAAACTCTTCTCCACCATGGGGTTCCATCTTCATTGAACGTTTACCATTTTCTAGTTCAATAAGAATAGGTTCCATCTCATTTTTCTGAGCATTTGGTACGATATAGTGAATGATGTAATCATCCTGTTCATTCACAAAAAAATCCTTCTTGCCAAAAACAAGCTGTTCATCCTCCTGCTGATCAAAGAAATCATGAAGATTAGTACCTAATGCTTCAAGAATATCATCAAGTGTTGCGACAGATGGTGATGTTAGATTTCTTTCAACCTGGGAGAGGAAACCTTTTGATAATTCGCTGCGGTTTGCAAGTTCTTCAAGAGTTAAGTCATTTGCAAGTCGCAGCTGTTTAATTTTCCTTCCGAGATCCATCTAATCCTCCCTGTTTTATATAATTAACTTTTTGTTCACTTAATCAAACAATGATATTATACACGCTTATAGTAATCTTTCAACCTCTTTTTTAAACTTTTTGTTTTATATATTAAACTTTCACAATAAAAAAAAGAACATTCTTACAAATGTTCTCCAGATTGTTGACAAATTAGATGAAAATATCAATTGGGTTATCCCAAATTGGTATT
>NZ_DAWDDM010000162.1:0-4559 GCF_052354645.1 Catenibacterium sp. | reverse complement strand
AACCATATAACTTATTTGTGGCAGTAAATCCTGCAATAAATAAGAATCCAAAACGATTGACTCCTGACTGTACCATAATACCACCAATAGAAATAATGAGGTTCTGGAAGGCAAGAGGTGAACCTAACTGTAATAAGTTCTTGATGATCTTTTTTTCAAACTTAAATTTAGTGAGTTCTAACTTGAATGGTAATTCTTTCTTCAATATATAGAGACAGAATATTGTAGTTAAGAACTGCGCTAATAATGTCGCAATCGCAGCACCTGCAATACCCCATTTAAATATTACTACAAATAATAAGTCTAAACAGATATTTGTGATTGCTCCTCCAATCATTGCGAGTAATGGTGTACGGCTATCACCTAAAGAACGTAATATACTAGAAAAACAGTTATAAAACATTGTGATAGTCAAACCACCGGACATGATTCTTAAATACGTAATAGAACCTTGAATAACGTTAGATGGTGTATTTAATAGAGTTAATAATGGAACGATAGATAATTCTGCAACAACTGTTGTAAGAATGGAAAAGAAAGCACATAAGAAGAAAATCATATGCATAGATCTTTTCATATTCCCATAATCTTCAGCGCCAAAAGTACGTGAGATACGAATAGAGAATCCCTGTGTAAAGCCCATTACTATTCCTAAAATAGCCCAGTTGATCCAGTCTGCAGCACCTAGACTCGCCAAGGCATTAACACCTAAGAACTGTCCTACAATCATTGTATCTACCATTGTATATAATTGCTGTAGGATATTACCTAACATAAGTGGTAATGCAAATAAGAATATAAGCTTTAATGGTTTCCCTTTAGTCATGTTCTTCATGTTTATTTTCCTCCACACAATGCGACTATCATACCATATTATTTATAACTAACTCTAGAGGGAATTTTCAATAATTAAGAAAGTATTAATAATTGATAGGAATGTAAATGATATAATGATACATAAGAGGGGATATTTATGAATATATTAGTTGTAGATGATGAAAAAGAGATTACAGATTTAATACAAATCTATTTAGAAAATGAAAATTTTACTGTATATAAGTACTATTCTAGTCAGGATGTATTAAGAGATATTGATGATTTAAAGATTGATTTAGCTATCTTAGATGTAATGATGCCTGATATGGATGGTTTTTCTTTATGCAATAAAATAAGAAGAAAGTATAAGTTTCCTATTATTTTTGTGACTGCAAAGGTAGAGGATATTGATAAAATCAATGGTTTAAGTATTGGTGCAGATGATTATGTCACAAAACCATTCCAGCCATTAGAACTTGTTGCACGAGTCAAAGCACAGCTAAGACGTTATAAGAACTATAATGAAAAAGAAGAAAAGAATGAAATAGATTTTAGAGGAATACGTATTAATAATGATACAAGAGAATTCTATTTTAATGAAAAGAAGATAGAACTGACTAAAACAGAATTTGCGATATTATGGGAATTATGTCTTTATAAAGGAAATGTTGTAAAGAGTGATGACTTGTTTTTAAAGGTCTGGGGAGAAGATTATTATAAGAGAGATAATAATACAATTATGGTGCATATTAGACACTTACGTGAAAAGATGCATGATGGTGGAAGAAATCCTAAATATATAAAGAAGGTCTATGGAGTAGGCTATAAGATTGAAAAATAAAGGATGGATGATATGGAAACTAATACGATCTTAAAGAAGATTTATAAACGTACACTACTACAATATATAGCTTATACAGTAGGGCTGTTAGTTGTTTTTGTATTGGCAGTCTATCTAGCTGCTTTTTTTGATTTTCAATGGGTCTATGATTTTGATTCTAATATTTATACGTTTCTAGCGTTCTTTTATAATATTGTGAAGAATCCACTCTCGCTTCTGTTGTTTTTATTAATCTGTATAGTGATTTCTTTTGCGTTTATGATTCATCATCTTTATAAACAGACATCCTATTATATGGATGCATTGACTCATGCATCTCATGAATTAATAGATAAGAGTGTAGACTATATCACATTACCAGAAGAACTTTATGATATAGAAAGACGATTTAATGAACTAAAGAGTGAATCAATAAAGAATGAGAGACTTGCAAGAGAGAATGAACAGAAGAAGGATGAACTCATTGTTTATTTAGCTCATGATATTAAAACACCATTGACTTCTATGATTGGTTACTTATCTTTATTAGATGAAATAAAAGATATGCCTGATACTCAAAGAGAGAAGTATATCAATGTGGCATTAGATAAATCTTATCGCTTAGAAGATCTCATTAATGAATTGTTTGAAGTGGCTCGTTATAATTCAGAAAAGATTATTCTAGAAAAAGAAGATTTAGATATCCGTCTTATGCTTGAACAGATTATTGATGACTTTTATCCTGTCCTAGTAGAACAGGAAAAGAATATCCATCTTAATCAAGATGAAGATATCACATTATATGGTGATGCCGATAAACTCAGCAGAGTCTTTAGTAATGTGATTAAGAATGCGATTAGTTATAGTAAGGATCATACTGATATTAATATTGATGTTCATAGTACGCATGATGATGTCATTATTAAAGTTATCAATAAAGGAAAAGAGATACCTCAAGAAAAACTAAATCGTATATTTGAAAACTTCTATCGTTTAGATTCAGCACGTACTTCAAGAACAGGTGGAAGTGGTTTGGGTCTAGCTATTGCCAAGGAAATAGTGGAACTTCATCATGGCTCTATCTTTGCATCAAGTAATAAAGAAGAAACAGTCTTCACCATTACTCTTCCAAAAAATTAAGAAGTTCATAAGAATTCTATAAGAATGTATTAAAGAAGCATCTTCATTTGTATTGGTAAAATACAAGTAATGAAGATGCTTTTTTAAGGAGATGAAAACATATGAAAAAAATAATTATTGTATTACTTTCTGTATTCTCAATTCTTATAGGTCATATAGCTTATAATATAAGTGGAGGTGTAAGTGGACTGAGAGAAGATATTGGTTTAGAAATAAAAGCGCGTTTTAATCCTAAACTACGTACTATATTAAATAATAAGAATCAATATCCTGATACAATGATTCAAGCACTTTATCGTAATGAAGAACTCATTGATTTTGTTTACAACTATCCAAGTAAAAAAGGACATGTTTATACAAATATAATAGGTCCAGTCACAAAAGGACGTTATCCTCTCTTACTTCAATATGATCAAAGATGGGGTTATGGAAAGTACGGACATAATGTGATTGGTATGAATGGCTGTGGTCCTACAAGTGCTGCAATGATTATTGCAGGATTAACAGGAAGAAATAACATTACCCCTTTTGATGTGGCATCATATGCATATAATCATGGCTATTATCAAGATGGAACATCCTGGGCTTTCTTTACTGAAGGTATGAAACATTATGGTATTCATGGAAGAAACATTCCCCTCTCTTATTCTTCTATGAAGAATGAAATTATGAATGGTAGACCTCTTATATGCAGTATGAAACCAGGAGACTTTACTACTACAGGACATCTTATCGTTATTAGAGGAATGAAGCAGGGGATGTTTATTGTGAATGATCCTAACTCTATAAAAAGAAGTAATCGTTTATGGAGTTATGATACTCTTTCTAAACAGATTAGAAATATATGGTCTTTCTCAAGATAGGATTATAATCAATAAAATCGTTGAGTGATTTTTGTTGATAATTTGAAGTGATGAGATATGTTTATCCAAGACTATTAAAGACAATATGATGATTTTTAGCTCATCTAAAATGAGTAATAGTAAATATAAACATGATAAGCATGGATAGAAGTCATATGTTTTCTTATATTTATAGAGAGGAGGAATACATATGAAGAGAGTTCTCACTATTCTATTATGTTGTTTGATGGCTTTTGGATTATCAGGATGTGGTAAGTCTAAGGTAGAAGACGCAAAGAAAAATCTGCAGGAAAGCTATGAAAAGTATGGCTTTATAGAAAAAGAAACAGTAGATGTATTAGTTGCAAAATTCAATACTGAAGTAGTAGATCATAGTTCACTTAACGTTGCTTCAACTGATTATTTAACAAAAGAAAATAATCAGTACTGGTATGGACTTCTTGAAGGTGTTTCTTTAGTCGTTGTACCTGAAAAGTATACGGGAGATCAGGCAACTGATATTGTAGACTATATGCTTATTTTCGTTAATAAGACAAGTAAATATAATGATGAGGCACTTACATATACAAAAAAACTTATTAAAGCAAATTATAATAAAGCAACGGATACTGAGATTGATACATTACTCAAAGAAGCAAAAGATAAATCGAGTAGTGGTAAAACAGCATATAATGGAAAAGGCATTTCTGTTGATTATCTAGATAAGGATGACTATTATCAATATCAGGTATTAAGATTCTATAAATGATAGTTGATTATTGTTTGGATTGTGTTTCTAATAAGCCTAGAAGGAGTGTCCTCTGCCCATATCTGGCGGGGGGGTGCTCCTGTTTTTATAATGAGATAAATATTATAATAAAGTTGTAAAAGTAATTGTAGATAAGAAATCGTATAATACTTATATAGTATAGTTCTTTTTC
>NZ_DAWDDM010000161.1:0-4565 GCF_052354645.1 Catenibacterium sp. | reverse complement strand
ACCAAGATGACCGCCCTCAGGACCCATATCAATAATATAATCAGAATTTCTGATAACATCTAAGTCATGTTCAATCACGATAATAGTCGCTTTTTGATGAATTAACGTATCAAATACATGAAGTAATGTTTCTACATCTAATGGATGTAATCCAATAGAAGGTTCATCAAAGATAAAGATGCTGCCATCTTGTACTTTTCCTATTTCTGATGCCAGTTTTAATCTTTGTGCTTCTCCACCAGATAAGGCGGGTGTTGCTTCACCAAGAGTCAAATAACCAATTCCTAAATCTACTAGAACCTGTAGTTTCTCTTTAATCTTCTTAATGTCTTTAAATACATCTAAAGCTTCTAGGATAGTAAGAGACATCACATCCTTAATAGAATGACCATGGTACATTATAGAATCCACATCATTGCTGTAACGTGTACCATCACAATGTTCACAAGTCATTTCTATATCTGGAAGAAACTGTATATCCATAGAAATAGTACCAGTACCTTCACATACAGGACATCTTAACTTACCTGTATTATAAGAAAAATCACCTGCACTATATTGATCACTTAATCTACTATACAACCTTCTTAAATGATCAAATACACCAGAATAAGTTGCAACAGTACTTCTGACATTATTTCCAATAGGGGACGCATCAATCAAATCAATCTTATTGACCCATGATGCATCCAATTCTTTTATATGTTGAGGAAGTACTTCATGATTTAATGAAGCCTTTATGGCAGGATATAAAGACTCAAGAATCAATGTTGTCTTACCACTTCCAGACATACCAGTAATTGTAGTAAGAACTCCTTTAGGAATAGAAATATCAAGTGGTTTGACAGTATGTATTGTATCTGTTTTAAGTCTTAAAAAGCCTTCATTAAAAATCTCTTTCTTATTTCTTACAAGAGTTTGATGTAAATCATTGAGATAAGGTCCAATGATAGAATTCTTATCCTGAATGATTTCATCAATAGTACCCTGACTAATTATAGAACCACCATTTTTACCTGCTTCAGGCCCTATTTCAATCATATAATCCGCTTCCTTAAGAATTCTTGTATCATGATCTACCAAAACAATAGAGTTCCCATCCTTAATCAACTCTTTCATAATCGCAATCAAGCCATCTACATTGGCTGGATGTAGTCCAATAGAAGGTTCATCAAGAACATAAAGAACACCTGTCGTTCTGTTTTTTACAGTACGTGCAAGCTGTACTCTTTGTAGTTCCCCTGTTGATAATGTAGAAGAAGCACGATCAAGAGTCAGATAACCGAGTCCTAAAGACAGCAATGCATTCGCATTAATCATGAATTCTTCAAGAATTGTAGAACCCATTTCTTTCACATCATCATTAAGGGTATTGATTACCTGTGGAAGCCATGCAGCTAAATCCTTTAAACTCATCGCACATACTTCAGTTAAAGTCTTATCACCTAGTAATGTAGAATTTGCACGTGTATTAATACGAGAGCCATGACAAGTCGGGCATGTCTCTTCCTTAAGGAATTTACTGACACGCTTCATATTCTTTTCATTCTTGACCTTCTTTAATGCGTTCAAGACAGTCGCTTTGGCACTATAGTAAGTAAAATCTAATTCTCCTGCTTCCACGCTCTCTTTATTCTTAGGACGATAGAAAATATGTTTCTTAACCATTGGTCCATCATATACAATATGCTTTTCTTTTTCTGTTAATTCTTCAAAAGGAACATCAGTACGCACACCCATGGCACGACAGACATCTTTCATTAATGACCACATGAGTGTATTCCATGGCGCTACAGCCCCTTCATCAATAGTTAGATGAGGATCAGGAATCAAAGCATCAATATTAATTGTCTGTACAATACCAGTGCCCTGACAATCAGGACATGCGCCTTGTGAATTAAAGGCATACTCCTGAGCACTTAAGCCATTAAATCTTTCATGGCAGATTGGACACTCAATCATTTCACCTCTTGCTACATTTATACTCGCAGGTACTCTATGTCCGTTAGGACATAAATAATCTCCACAACGTGAAAATAATAAGCGAATAGAATTCAATAATTCTGTCTGTGTTCCAAAGGTAGAACGAATGCCAGGTATATTAGGTCTTTGATGTAATGCTAGAGTACTAGGAACATATTTAATAGAATCTACTTTGGCTTTTTCTCCTTGAGAGATTCGTCTTCTTGTATAGGTAGATAATGCTTCTAGATATCTTCTAGAACCTTCAGCATAAATGACACCTAATGCTAAAGAAGACTTACCACTTCCTGATACACCAGAAATAGCTACAATCTTATTTAAAGGAATATCAACGTCAATATTCTTTAAATTATGTACCTTTGCGCCTCTTATTTCCATATGATCAATCATACAAAATCCTCCACATAATATAAAAAACTAGCTATCTCTAGCTAGTTCATCTAAATTAATGGTGCGGCCGATGAGATTTGAACTCACACAGACGTACGTCCACAAGTCCCTCAAACTTGCGTGTCTACCATTCCACCACGGCCGCAACTTAGTGCAACTAAGATTATACTTGAGTTGCACATAGAATTCAACTATTTTTTAAGAAGATTATAGAGAGACTGAGCGTAGATAGCAGCTGCAGTTAATAAATCATCTAATGAAATTAATTCATTTTCTTCATGCATATGATGGTTTTTACCAGGGAATTCACAACCAAAAGCAACACAGTTAGGCATTTCTTTTGCATAAGTTCCACCACCGATAGTCTGAGGACCATGTTCATGATCATTTGTGAACTGTACATATGATTCATGAAGCTTCTGAACTAATTCACTGTTAGGATCTACATATAATGCAGGACCAATATCATGTTCTTCATTCAAGCCATACTTATTAACAGCTTCATCTATATTCTTAACAAGTTCATCATTGTCTGAGTCATGAGGAAGACGTAAATCAAGAGTTAATGAACCTTCATTATTTTCATAATTTAAGATACCAAGGTTAACAGTTAAAGCACCCATTTCACCAGTAAATGCGACATTGAACTTTTCACCTAAATAATCATTATATAAATATTCATCAACGAATTTTGCGTAGCTATTATCAGTCACACTTGCAATATAATGACATAAGTTACTTGCAGCATTATTACCTAACTGAGGCTGAGATGCATGGGCACTCTTACCTTTTAAGAATAAGTGTGTGTTACCATCTACAACTTCTAAAGAACCTTTGAAGTTATTTTCTTTTAAGAATGCATTATATGATTCTTCATAGTCAGTACCCTTTAATACAGCTTTAGCCTGATCTGGTACGATATTCACTACACGTCCTGAATGAATAGAGATTACCTTATCATCATCTGTTTTACCCTTGATGATGAAATGACAGTTACCTTTTTCACCATATACAACAGGGAAATCAGCATCTGGAGTAAATCCCATCTTTGGATATGGACGATGCTGGAAATAGTAATGCATACAGCGAGAACCATTTTCTTCATTACATCCAAAGATAATACGAACCTTCATCTTCTTTTCAAAATCAAGTTCATTCACAATCTTAGCAGCATAATAAGCAGCAATTAAAGGTCCCTTATCATCGGCAACACCACGACCATAGAGTGTATCTCCATCAAGAGTCATATCATATTCTGGATAATCCCATTCCTGACCTTCAGTAGGTACAACATCTAAGTGTCCAAGAATACCAAAACATTCTTCTCCTTCACCAATATCAATAGAACCAGCATATCCATCACAATCATCAGTAACAAATCCATCTCTTTGACCAATAGAAAGCATTAAATCAAGCGCTTTACGGTTGTTTTCACCAAATGGCTGATTTTCTTTCGCAGTAGATTTATCAAGAGTTGAAGGGATTAGACATAAGTCCTTTAAATCTTTCAGCATTTCATCTTTATGCTTTAATACTTCTTCTTTAAAATCAATCATTTTATTCACCTCAGTGACTATTATATACAATTTCTGTAGTATTTGAAACACACATACTGCACCTTTTTGTAACGTTCTTCCAAGAGTTGTGCTAATATAGTAAAAAGGGGGCAAAAGAATATGGAGAATAAAGACATACAGTTTCATATTACAGTCAAAGGTATTGTGATTTATGAAGGTAAGACATTAATCTTGAAACGTGTGAGACCTTCATCAGATGGACTTGGTTATTGGGAATTACCAGGTGGGGGATTAGAATACGGGGAAGATCCTCACCAGGCGTTAGTAAGAGAATTAAAGGAAGAAACAGGACTTGATATTGAAATCATTAAGCCAGTTTATACATTTACGGCTATTAGACCACATTATCAGACAGTGGGTATTGGTTTCTTGTGTATTCCTACCAATGATCAAGTTAAGATTTCATTTGAGCATACAGATTATAAGTTTGTGGATGAAGATGAACTAGAGAAGACACTTGATCCACATATCTTTAATGATATTAAGAAAACAATCGAAGAATATAATCAAATAAGAGAATACGAAGAACTAAAAAGAGAAGCGAACTAGCGCTTCTCTTATTTCAGTGTGCCGGGCATGGCACTAATTCAGTCGGAGATAAATCGACCACAGGTA
>NZ_DAWDDM010000160.1:0-4594 GCF_052354645.1 Catenibacterium sp. | reverse complement strand
TGCAGCGTCTGTTGAATTATTCTGTTTAGAATCAGAAAATGATATGCCTGCAAGCCCAGATGAAGTAGAAGAAGCCATTCATGAAGGTATTACTATGCATTGTGGATGGAGTCCTCAGGAAATCATGGATCATACAATCACATTAAAGAAATGTATCTCTTTAAGAGATGAAGCAGGTGCTTTTAATCCATCTTATGATGAAACACAAACAGAAAGTTACCCATGTGATTATGTCTTATTATCTGTAGGACAGGATATTATTCCGGTAGAAGGATTAGATATCAATACAAATCCAAATGGTACAATTCAAGCGGATGCCATTACTTTACAGACTTCTGTACAAGATATCTTTACAGGAGGAGATGTCTATACAGGTCCTCGCTTTGCGATTGATGCGATTGCACAGGGTAAAGAAGCGGCTGAATCAATGCACCGTTATGTCCATAAAGGTCATTCTTTAACTTTAGGTAGAGACTTACACCAGTTTACTCAGCTTGATAAGGATGATATTTTAATTACTTTAGATTTTGATCATTCGAAGAGACAGATTCCAGGTACTAAACAGGGTCTTGCGACAGAAACATTTAAAGACTTACGTTCTACATTTACGCCTAAACAGGTACAAACAGAAGCAAAACGCTGTCTTGGATGTGGTACAAGTGTAGTAGATCCTAATAAATGTATTGGATGTGGTCTATGCACAACTAAATGTGAATTTGATGCAATCAAGCTTACAAGAGATATTCCTGAAGGAAGCAATATGGTAAGATCAGAAGATAAGTTAAAGGCAATTCTTCCTTATGCTGCAAAAAGACAGATTAAGATCTTACGTAATAAGAAGAAATAAAGATGCATGAATTAGGTATTGTCGTACATATTGTCAGAACATTAGAGGATGTTGCACAGGAAAATAGTCTCACAGATATCCGCAGGGTCACTTTACAAATAGGCAGGGTCAGTGGTATTGAACCAGACTATTTAGTAGACTGCTGGGAATATTATAAGAAGAAAGTGTCATTGCTAAAGTATTCAACACTTGATTATGAATGGATTGAAGCTATTACAATCTGTCATAACTGTCAAAATACTTACTCTACAATCGATTATGGCAGAGAATGTCCTTATTGTCATAGTGGGAATACTGTCTTACTGCAAGGCAATGAATGTTTAATTAAAGAAATAGAAGGAGAATAGTTCCTTTATACAAAAATCCTCTCTGTAACACGAGAGGATTATTTTTTATGAATCTCTTCTGTACCTGCTTTTATGGCAGTTTCATAATACCAGAGCTTATGTTCAATTGTTTCTAATTGTTTTTCTAATTGTCGCATTTCTTCTAATACAATCTCTTTTCTTCTCACAAAGAGTTGATAACGTTCTTCTAATGATTCATCACCACGTTTAACCATTTCTACATATTGTTGCATTTCAGAAATACTCATACCTGTATTCTTGAAACATTCAATAATACGCAGCATAGAAATATCTTTTTCTTTAAAGATACGATAACCTGACTCATTCTTTTCTAAGAAAGGAATGAGTCCCATCTTGTCATAATAACGAATAGTAGAAACAGGTAAAGACATCATTTCTGATACCTGTTTAATTGTATAAGTCATCCAATCACCTCTTTAATAGTATAAGAAATAATAGGAAATTATGCAAGAAATTGAGTCATGACAAAGTCACTATATATTCCCCACCTATGATGTGACTATTAAAATAATATATGATAATATTATGAAAAAAGGGGGACTTATATGGAAAATAACGTCACATCTGGAAACTTACTTAAACATATCGCATTCTTTGCGATACCTTATCTATTATCTTATTTCTTACAGACACTCTATGGTATGGCTGATCTATTTATAGTGGGGCAGTTTAATGCGGTAGATGGTATTACAGCTGTTTCTAATGGGAGTCAGGTCATGCATATGTTGACAGCGATTCTTGTAGGACTGGCTATGGGGGTTACTGTTTCTATTAGTCATGCAGTTGGCGCTGAGAATCATACATTAGTAGAAAGAACGATAGGCAATACGATTACACTCTTTGCATGTATTTCTATTGTTTCTACTTTTTTATTGCTTATTTTTGTAAAACCACTTGTTGTGTTACTCAATGTTCCACAAGAAGCAATGACTGGAACTGTGCAATATCTTATCATCTGTTTTATAGGAATTCCTTTCATCACCGCCTATAATATCATCAGTTCTATATATAGAGGCTTAGGAGACTCAAAAAGCCCTATGTATATTATTGCGATTGCCTGTTTATTAAATATTATCTTAGACTATATCTTTATTGGATTATTTCATATGGGACCAATAGGGGCAGCACTTGGAACCACTGTGTCACAAAGCGTGAGTGTTATTATCGCACTCATCTCAATGAAATATCGTACCTCTGACATTCATATCAAAAAAGAAGACCTTCATCTTCAATCTCAGGTATTTAAACATATTCTAAAAGTAGGCTTTCCTGTCGCAATACAGGACGGATGTGTTCAGATTGCCTTTATGATCATTACTATTATTGCGAATAGTCGTGGTTTAAATGATGCTGCTGCAGTAGGTATTGTAGAAAAGATGGTCACTGCCATCTTTATTATTCCTTCTACAATGCTTGCAACTGTATCAGCTTTATCTGCACAAAATATCGGTGCCAAAAATTACGGACGTGCTCGTACAGTATTAAAATATGCAGTAATGATCACTACTCTTTATGGAATCATTGTTACTTTGATTGTAGAATGTGCTGCACCTACACTTCTTGGCTTATTTACTAAAGATACAACAGTAATCTTACTAGGTGTCCAATATATCAGTTCTTATATTATTGATACAATATTTGCAGGGATTCACTTTGGCTTTAGTGGTTATTTTGCAGCAGATGGAAAGAGCTATATTGGCTTTATTCACAATATTATTTCTATTTCATTAGTCAGAGTACCAGGTTCTTATATTGCCTCTATAATGTATCCTCATAACTTATTTCCAATGGGACTTGCAGCTCCTTTAGGATCATTATTATCAGTGATTATTTGTTTAATCGTATATTGTATATTGAAGAAGAAAGATGAATTAAGTGTGCTATAATTGATTATAAGAGAGGTACATTTATGGATAAAATAAGATGGAATCAATTGTTCACTCCAAGAACATTAAAAAAAGGATATGAACTGTACCAAAGTGGTGCAGTAGAAGACATTCAACATAATGAATATGCAATCAAAGGAAGCATATTTGATGATGATGACTATTACTCTATTGTTTATCTGCGTGATGGAATGATAGAAGATATGGATTGTAGCTGTGAAAATGAAGATGAATATTGTGAACATATTGCAGCACTTCTTTATGCTTATGATCCCAAACAAACATATCAATTCCATTATTTTCAAGAAGTCTATACTGATGAAAAGTACAAATCTGTGATTAGAGATATTATTACAGAGAGTGGAAGCTATAAAGAGATGATCAATAAACTCATTTCCTATAAACGTTCAATTCTTCCTACAATAACAGAAGACTCTCTTGCATCACTTAATTTGGTGATTGAAACATTCTATCTCATTTCATCTATTCCTGAAGAAAAAGATGATATCTTAGAAGAACTTAAGAATGATTTAAAAATAATCGTTTCCTGCAGTCATAATAAGAAGACTTTATTAGATGTATTTGAAAGAGAGTACCATTTCCATAAGTATGAGAAAGAAGATGAAGAGTATCTTACTGAAGTCTTTCTAGAATGTTTTAATGAAACAGAATTATATGAAGACAAGTTTCGTATTGTGAATCATATGATTCTAGGCAGTGATGCTTTGAAAGATAACTGGGTTGGACGTATGCAATACTCTCGCTGGATAAGCATTGGATTAAAGATGATGCAGGAAGCGCATATGTCCTATCAGGACATTCTTCATTTCCTTGATACATATCATAATTATGCACCTGTATTTATTCGATATGCGAATGCTTGTTTAGAAAATAGAAATAATAATAAAGCTCTTGAAGTCGTTGAACTTGGATTAAAGTATCATCAAGAAGATGAAGATTTACTTAAGATGAAAAAGGAGATTGCACCTTGTTTAAATCTTAATATGATAGATTGGGCAGACCAGTTTACAGATGTCATTTTAAAACGTGGTTATGATTACTTTTATAAAAAGAAGATCAAGAAGCTCTATCAGGAGCCTTATGGTATTGCGGCTGTAGTAGAAGGATCAGATGATTATCATGTTACTATAGATTTAAAGGATAAACAGGTCACTGGCATGTATTGTGACTGTCCATATGCCAATAAAGGACATCATTGTAAGCATATGGCAGCTGTATTACTTGCATGTAGTGATTATGAAAATTATGATGATATCAAAGAAAAACTAGATATCAAGTTTATAAAAGAACTTAAAGAACATATTCATACACTTCCAAGAGATCAATTAGAACAGCTTCTGTTTGATGAAATGAGATTCAATGAGTCTTTACAGCAACGCTTTAATGATCTTATTGAAACAACTACAATTCAAGATAAATACTTAGACTATCTAGTAGAACTGATAGATGATAATGAAGATCATATACAAACG
>NZ_DAWDDM010000159.1:0-4610 GCF_052354645.1 Catenibacterium sp. | reverse complement strand
TGTCGGTGGATTCTATCAAAAACCACTCGATTAACAGGCTTCGGCCTGTTTTTTTGCATGAAAAAACCTCTCAGATGAGAGGTTAAATGCTTAATTCTTCTATACTACAAGTGTTTTCTTCTTTGAAGTATTCTTCTGTTTCTGCAATGACTTCTTTTCTAAGTCCAATCAAACCGATGAGGTTAGGGATTGCCATACAGCCATTGACGATATCTGCAAGAATAAAGATAAACTGTAATGACATAAATGGACCTATCGCAATAAGAATAATGAAGATGATCTTATAAATCTTGATAGAACGAATACCTGCAAGATAATACATACATCTTTCACCGTAGTAGTTCCATCCAATAATTGTAGTAAATGCAAAGAAAATCAATCCAATATTTACAATATATTCACCAATAAATGGAACAATAAGTCCTCTATTAAAGGCAAGTGATGTAACTGCAGCTCCTTCTAAACCGCTTGTATTTGCACCAGTGATTAAGATTGCAAGACCAGTCATTGTACAGATCACCATTGTATCAATAAAAGTACCAGTCATAGATACAAGTCCCTGTTCTACACATGAATCAGTCTGTGCAGCAGCTGCGGCAATAGGAGCACTTCCTAAACCACTTTCGTTAGAGAAGATTCCTCTACTAATACCCATCTTCATGGCAACACCCATACCCGCACCAAAGACTGCTTTAATATCAAAAGCTGAGGCAAGTACTATCTTTAATACATGAGGAATCATTGGAAGATGTGTTGCTAGAATAAGTACAACACCACCAATATAAAATACACACATAAATGGAATTACTTTTTCAGCGACTGCCGCAATTCTATGAATTCCACCAATTGTGATAAAACCAACAAGAAGAGTAAGAATAATCGCACTAATCCAATAAGGTACATGGAAAGAAAGATGCAATGCATCAGAAATAGATCTTACCTGAGTGAATGTACCAATACCTAAATAAGCGACAGCTACACCAAAGAAGGCAAATAGACTGGCGAGAAACTTATTGTGTAAACCTTTTTCAATATAGTACATTGGACCACCTGCAATCTGTCCGTTTTCATCCTTTGTACGGTATTTGATTGCGAGAACGCCTTCTGCATACTTAGTGGCCATTCCAAAGAAAGCAGAAATCCACATCCAGAATAATGCGCCAGGACCACCTGCAGAAATCGCAGTGGCTACCCCTACAATATTACCTGTTCCAATCGTAGAACTTAGGGCAGTACATAAAGCCTGGAAACTAGATACATCGCCTTCCTGATTTTCATTCTTCTTGAAAATCAAAGAGAAAGCTTTCTTTAATCTTACAAACTGAATAAACTTTAAATGAGTAGTAAAATAAATACCTGTTCCAAGTAGTAACAGGATAAGGGGCATACCCCATACGAGATTGTTGACTTGTGTCAAAAATTTGGTCATAAAAAAACTCCTTCTAATAAATTAGACGGAATTAATAGTGAAAAGTATAAGTCACTGTCCTTTTACCTGAGAGTGTTACTCCTTCGGTGCTCATTATGAGTCTCTCCAGTGATTCGTCCAATAGCGATCCTTTTACCTGAAATCTTCCATCCTTCGGTGTTCTTACAAAGAATCTCTTTCGCTACTATCATCCGTTCTTTTACAAGGAAACATTATAAACAGAGATTATTATAAATTCAATGTTTTTTTATTGTAAATCCTTTTGTATAATAAGAAAAAGGGGAATGAATTTATGAATATCGTATGTTATGGGGATTCTAATACTTATGGATTTAACCCTCTTGATGGGGGACGTTATGAAACAAACTGGGTGGATATAGTAAGAGAGAATTATAAAGATGATTTTGTCGTCAATGCAGGACTTAATGGCAGACTTGCGGAACCTAGACAATTCTTATATGATGTTACCTTACGTCAATATGCACCTATTGGATTATTAGTTATTATGCTAGGGACAAATAATGTAGACCACTTAGAACCTGTAGAACATATTACAGTAGGTCTTCATGTGATGTTAAGACGTGCCCTGTCTAAAGCCGAACATATATTACTTCTTGCACCGCCATATTTAAAAAATGATGAAGAAAGATATCAAAGAAGTAAAGAACTCAATAAGAAGTTAAAAGTACTTGCAGATAGCTTTCATGCAGATTTTATTGATGTAGAAGAAATAGTAAGTGAACTTGCATTTGATGGTATTCATCTTACACAAAAGGGACATGATCAGTTAGGAAAAACAATTGTAGACTATATAAAGAAATCCTTATAATGGGATTTTTTTGTATGCTCAAAAGTGCTATACTTCAACTCCGGGGGGTTTAAGATATGACAAAGAATATGACAGAAGGACATCCATTAAAACTCATTATGATGTTCGCATTGCCTTTATTATTGGGTAATATATTCCAGCAGACTTATAATATTGTGGATACTGCAATAGTAGGTCAGACACTTGGTGCCAATGCACTTGCGGCAGTAGGCTCTACTACTAGTGTACAATTTTTAGTATTGGGATTTTGTATTGGTATATGCTGTGGGTTTGGTATTCCTATTGCTCAGTCATTTGGTGGAAATAACTTATCTAAGATGCGTGATTTTATTTATCATAGTATCATTCTTACAATTATCATTGGCGCAATATTAACTGTAGGATGCTGTTTATTATGTATGACTATTATTCATATCCTACAGATTCCACATGAGATTGCATCACGTTCTTATATATATTTATTAATAATATTCATAGGCTTACCATGTACATTACTCTATAATCTATGTTCAAGTATATTACGTGCTGTAGGAGATAGCCGTACACCTTTTTTATTTCTTGCTTTTTCTGCTTGTCTCAATATTGTGTTAGATTTATTTTGCATTATTATTTTAAAACTCGATGTCGCAGGAGCAGCCCTTGCGACAATTGTGTCACAAGGTATCAGTGGTATCTTATGTCTTATACTCATTAAGAAACGTTTTACAGTATTACATATAGAAAAAGAAAATAAAGTAATAAAGTCATCCATCGTTAAGAATTTACTTGGTATGGGACTTCCAATGGGATTACAGTACTCTATTACAGCGATTGGCTCTATGGTCATGCAGGGCGCCAATAACTCTTTAGGCGCCACTTATATGTCTGCTTTTGCAGCGGCAGCTAAAATCAAACAGCTTGCCATCTGTCCATTTGATGCATTGGCCACAGCAGCTTCAACTTTCGCAAGTCAGAACGATGGCGCAAAGAAATATGATCGTATCAAAAAAGGAGTCATACAAACTGTTGTTGTAGGTATTATCTATGGCGTGATTGTAGGAATCTTATTGATTTTATTTGGTAGAATATTCTCAATGTTGTTTATTTCATCAAAATATAGCGCAGTCCTTGATGCATCCGCAAAATATATTACCTATATGGGATATTTCTATTGGGTTCTTTCAATTCTCAATGTATGCCGTCAGACAACTCAGGGGATTGGTTATTCCGGACTCGCAATATTCTCTGGTGTCATTGAAATGATTGCAAGATGTTTTGTATCATTGGTATTTGTACCGATAGCTGGTTATACCGCAATTTGCTGTGCAGACCAGACAGCCTGGATTGTTGCAGCACTTTATTGTGTATTCACTTTTAGCTATTGTTTCAAAAAGATTCAAGAAGAATGACGATATTCAAGAGGTGTCATATGATACCTCTTTTTAAATTGTGTATTAAAATAGCTGGGACGACTAAAGCCGCACATTTTTGAAATAGATACAATAGAATAATCAGTAGATAATAAATCAGCACTATGCACTAAACGTAATTCATTCAAATAAACCATAGGAGAAGTATGAAGATATTGAGAAAAAATACTACAACATCTTGAACGACAGATAGAAATAGAGTCTGCCATATCCTTGATGGTGATCTTTTGAGAAAGATGATCTCTCAAATAATGAATCATTTCTAACATCTTATCATAATCGTCTAGTGGTTTACTTTCTGAAAGAATTGTACTAACTAAATGGACAAGCTCTGATGCAGAAGAGAGAATTAAAAAGGGATTCATTTCTGGAATATTAAGTAAACCATATAGCTTAGTGATGAGTGCATGAATTGTATGATCATGGGTAATTATATAAGGGGCATGTTCATGATTAAAGAATGAATCAAAATAACTTAAAAGTGATTCATGCATACTAAAAGCTTCTCTTTCGATAGAGACAGTCATTAAATGGGCTGTAGAAGAAAGTCTTGCATGAATAATATGAGTATTAATCATAAATGCTTCGCCTTTATGAATAGTAATTGATTCTCCATTAATTAAATAGGATACTTCTCCATGAAGACAATAAATGAACTCTAAAGAATCGTGATCATGATAAATCATATCATTTTCTGTATTTTCAATATGCTGGGTATGAATGGGAAACATGATAAAACTCCTTATAAACGATAGTGATATTATTATAAATATAAAATAGGTATTAATCAATAAAAATATACGATAATGATATAAATGAAAGAAAATGCAATAATTATCAAGTGAAGTTGATGAGCTTAATGAATGTAAACGGTGACATTTCATAAAAACAGACTTCTAAATATACAATATTGATATGAATGAATAATAAGAATTAATTATAG
>NZ_DAWDDM010000158.1:0-4669 GCF_052354645.1 Catenibacterium sp. | reverse complement strand
ATTATTGTCTCTATATAATTTGCGTAACTATTCATACGATACCACCTCAATGGCATTGTAAATCATATATATAATGTGGCAAGTAAAATACAAATTTGCTTAAAACACTCATTTTTCTATTACGGTTTCAAAACTTTAAAATAATTTCATTTTTGAAAGTGGTATCTTGTTCATGCAGTTTTAGAACAGTATAATAAGTGTAGTGGTTCAGTTGCAAAACTATAAAAAATTTAAACTTTTGAAAGTGGGTGAATATATGAAAACAATTGTGAGAAAAAACTATCTCAACAGGATCATTGAACTAAAGGATACACCGGACATTAAAATCATTACTGGTATTCGTCGTTCTGGGAAATCTAAACTAATGCAGGCATACATTGAATACCTAAAAACAAATTACGATAATATCAATATAATTTTTATTGATTTTATGGATTTGAAGTTTGAAGAAATCAAGGAATATCATGCACTCCATTCTTATGTAGAGCAACATTATGTAGCAGGTAAAATGAATTATCTCTTTGTAGATGAAGTTCAGATGTGTCCAAAGTTTGAGTTAGCTATTAATAGTCTCTATTCTAAAGGAAAGTATGATATCTATGTAACTGGTTCTAATGCTTTCTTGTTGAGTGCTGATCTAGCAACTCTCTTTACAGGACGATATATTGAAATACATGTATTTCCTTTCAGCTTTCAAGAATATTGTGAATATTATAGTGATGTGAGTGATAAGGATAAACTTTTTGATGAATACTCTTTTAAAGGTGGCTTGGCAGGCTCTTATTTATATCCAAATGATAGGGATAGGGTTACTTATATTAAGGAAGTCTATGAAACTATTGTGACAAGAGATCTAGTTCAAAAGTATGCTTTACCTGATACAACTGTATTACAAAGACTAAGTGAATTCTTGATGGATAATATTAGTAATTTGACTTCTCCAAATAAGGTGAGTCAGCTTTTAACTGCGAATAATGTATCTACAAATCATGTCACAGTACGTAAATACATTAAATACTTATGTAACGCTTTTGTTTTCTATGATATTAAGAGATATGATATTCGTGGTAAGAGATATTTGGAAAGTTCTGAGAAGTTTTATTTGTGTGATACAGGTATTCGCTATGCTATTTTAGGTAGCAGAAATATGGAATATGGCAGAGTGTATGAGAATATGGTTTGTATTGAACTATTACGTCGTGGTTATGATGTTTATGTTGGAAAACTCTACCAGAAAGAGATAGACTTTGTAGCTCAAAGAGGTAGTGAAAAAATCTATATTCAGGTGAGTGATAATATCTCAGCACAGGAAACTTTTGAGAGAGAATACTCTCCTTTACTACAAATTAGAGATGCATATACTAAAATGATTATTGCCAGAACGAGACATCCAAAGTATAGCTATGAAGGTATTGTGATTTACGATATTGCTGAATGGTTACTAGAAGAGTAAGTACTTTAATGGTTCACTTTCAAAACTTTAAAAATATTCAACTTTTGAAAGTGAACATCTTAATGTGAGGACTTTCAACCCTATCATTGACAAGGTTGTAGAAATTTGTTAAAGTTTTAAAGTAAAAGCAATGAACAGAAGAGACTAAAGTGAAATGCATAGAGAACTTATGGCTGGTGTAAATAAGTGTGAAGCTTTAGAAAGATGGTCTGGGAGCTGTTATCTCTAATAGGGATAACCGTAACTCGCGTTAAGAGATTGAGTGACACGTAAGTGTAAAAAAGGTGGTACCGCGATAATTTCGTCCTTTATTAAGGACGTTTTTTTATTTTCAGGAGGAAAAATATGAAAGATCCAAAAGATTTCTATTTAACAACCGCAATTACTTATACTTCAGGTAAACCTCATATCGGTAATACTTATGAAATTGTATTAAGTGATGCAATCTGCCGTGCTAAGAGACAGCAGGGCTATAATGTACGTTTTCAGACAGGTACAGATGAACACGGACAGAAAATTGAATTGAAGGCTAAAGAAGCTGGAATTGAACCAAAGGAATATGTAGATAAAGTTGCTGGAGAAGTAAAACGTATCTGGGATATGATGGATGTCACTTATGATAAGTTCATCCGTACTACAGATGAATATCATGTAAAACAAGTACAGAAGATTTTTAAGAAGTTACATGACAAAGGTGATATTTATTTAGGTCATTATGAAGGTAAATACTGTACTGCATGTGAATCATTCTTTACAGAATCTCAGTTAGTAGATGGAAAATGTCCTGACTGTGGTGGAGAAGTACATGATGCTAAAGAAGAAGCATACTTCTTTAAATTATCTAAATATCAGGATCGTTTAATGCAGTATTATAATGATCATCCAGAATTTATTCAGCCAGAATCAAGAAAGAATGAAATGGTCAATAACTTCTTAAAACCAGGTTTACAGGATTTATGTGTATCAAGAACTTCATTTACTTGGTCAATCCCTGTAGACTTCGATCCAAAGCATGTTGTATATGTATGGATTGATGCATTAGTTAACTATATTACTGGTTTAGGTTATGATTTAGATGGTCATAGTGATCCATTATTTGATAAATATTGGCCTGCAGATGTACATGTTATTGGTAAGGATATCGTAAGATTCCATACTATTTACTGGCCAATCATTTTAATGGCATTAGATTTACCTCTACCAAAACAGGTATTTGGTCATCCTTGGTTACTAATGGGTGATTCTAAGATGTCTAAACATTTAGGTAACGTTATTTATGCGGATGACTTAGTAGACCTATTTGGTGTAGATGCTGTAAGATACTATTTATTACATGAAATCCCATATGATAACGATGGTTCAATTACTTGGGACTTATTAGTAGAACGTATTAATAGTGATCTTGCTAATATCTTAGGTAACTTAGTAAACAGAACAATCGCTATGTGTAATAAATACTTTGATGGTGTTGTTACTAATACAAATGTATGTGAACCAGTAGATGATGAATTAAAATCAATCGCACTCGCAATGCCAGGAAAGACTATTAAGTTAGAAAATGAATTCAAGCTTGCTAAGGCATTGGATGAAATCTATGTATTATTAAGACGTACTAATAAGTATATTGATGATACTATGCCTTGGGCTCTTGCAAAGGATGAAACTAAGAAAGATCGTCTTGCGACAGTACTTTATAACTTAGTAGAAGCTATCAGATTCTCAGCTATCGCATTAGAACCATTCATTCCTGGTACATCTAAGAAAATCTTAGATATGATTAATACAGATGAAAGAGATATGATGAAGTTAGATACTTTCGGTTCATATAAATCAGGTACTAAAGTGACTGATCATCCAGAAGTATTATTTGCAAGATTAGATCCTAAAGAAGTAGCTAAACAGGTAGAAAAGTTAACTCCTGCTAAGCCAGTTGTTCCAGAAAAGAAGGATGAAACACCTGAAATCACTATTGATGATTTCGCTAAGGTAGAATTAGTTGTAGGTGAAGTAAAGAAATGTGAAAAGCATCCTAAAGCAGATCGTCTTCTTGTATCACAGATTGATATTGGTGGAGAAGTAAGACAGATTGTTTCAGGTATCGCAGATAGTTATTCACCAGAAGACATGCCTGGTAAGAAGGTAATTGTTGTAAAGAACTTAAAACCAGCTAAATTAAGAGGTGTAGAATCTCAGGGTATGATTCTTGCAGGTGGCACTAAGAAATCTATTAAAGTATTAGAAACAGATTTACCAGCAGGTACAAAAATCAGCTAACATAAAAAGAGTGAACATTAAAATGGTACCCATAAGGAGGACAACAACCTGACAGTTGTGATACCCCCTTGTGGGTATCTTTTTTCTTTGGTTGTTGAAATTTCACTATGTACAAATCAAAAAAATACACTGATGAAGAAATTGAGTTATTATCCAGTTCACCATATGTCAAGAATATAAGACAAAACAGACTGGCATTCACTTATGAATTCAGATGCATCCTATATGATGAATGGATCAAGCAGCCATCTACCTTTCAGATAAGGGAAACACTTAAATCATACGGTTTTGACTGTTCAATGCTTAGTTCAAAGGCAATAAGTAAAATTAACGATACCTTTAGGCACTATGGTCGTCCAACTAACGGAAAAAACAAAGTATTGGGAAAGCATGACTCTATTGAAAAGTATAGTAATGCATACCTGATTGATTCAAGGGTATTCGTTAAATCAAGAAATGGAATTAACTTCAGTCTTGAATTCATCAATAATGCCTATAAAGAATACCCTTCTGTGTCCATTGAATCCCTGCTTGAATCTTATGGTCTTAACCCTGAAAAGGTGGGTTATCAAAGAATATACAAATTGAAAAAGAAACTAGAAAATGGAGAAAAAACTAAAGAAAAGATAAGTGCTGATGCAGTAGAGAAATACTCTGGTCATCCATATATCAAGAGATGCACTGCAGCCCATTTCACACTCGTGAAGCAGTTCTATGACGAATCTCTAATATTCATTAGTTATCACATTGATGAGATTCTCAGAATATATGAAATTGATGGTTCTGATCTTCCTATCAGAGTACGAAACAAAATAAAGAAACAGCTCATATCCTGGAATGGTGATTCTGATGATATGGTGGTGGAATGTGATCAGGAGTTCAGATGCCGCATCCAGCACAACAGGATGAGAGCGCTGGAGAAACTGTCAATGATGCATTTTG
>NZ_DAWDDM010000157.1:0-4670 GCF_052354645.1 Catenibacterium sp. | reverse complement strand
GTTATATTATTTGTATATTTTTACCACTTGTAAATAAATAGCAATATTAAAAGAGAACTATAACACATAGTTCTCTTAATTATTGTTCTACAATAACAGTTTGGAATTCAAAGTCTGCATAGTGACGACGATTGAATGTCAACTCAAATACAGAGCCATTAGAAAGGTATGTTGTCTGTTCTTCCTGAATATAAGGTTCCCCTTCACCTAGTCCTAAGAATGACTGTTCGAGTATTGTAGACAGTGCTGATGTGATCTTTAAATGACAACTCTGAACCGTCAAATGTAATTGATTGATTACATATTTATACAATGAATCCTTTAAGACTTCTGCTTTCAGGTTAACTAAACGATATAGCGGAATATATGTAATCTCTACACAATAAGGTTTTCCATCAACAGAACGATTTCTAATAATATGATAAACAAAGTCTCCTTCATCTATCTGTAGCTTTTCCGCTATTTTCTTATCACTTGGTATAACCTCAAATACTTTAATATCCGAAGTCACATCATGTCCTTCAAAACGCATAGAAAGACTGCGCATACGGACAGTTTCATTCTTTTCAGATACATTGAGTTCTTTCACAAATGTACCTGCTCCACGGCGACGAATAATGAGACCTTCTTTTACTAGAATCTCCAAAGCCTTCTTCATGGTTTCTTTATTACAATGGTAATTAACACATAACAAGTACTCGTAAGGAAGTTTCTGGCCCGAAGTATATTCTCCCGACTTAATCTTCTCTCTAATTGCATCTGCAATATCTCTATACTTTGCCACAAAACCACCTCCTCCTTAAAAATACCATACTTTAAAAAAGAATGCACTGTATAATTCTTATTTTGTAATTTTTTTACACCAAATCTTTTTATTTTCTAAATTATATAGTGTGAATGTTTCATTTTCATAAACTAAGAAACTCTTTACACCTTGTTTTGGTAAAGAAATAGAGTTTGGATTCACTGTGTAGAAGCCATGGTCTTCAAATACTGGAACATGATAATGTCCATAAAGGAATACATCACCCTTCTTTAAATAAGGCATATTGTCTTTATTGTATAAATGTCCATGAGTAATATAGAAATCATGTCCGTCTACATTAAGTAATGCATAATCACTTCTCATAGGGAAGTCTAAGACCATCTGGTCTACTTCTGCATCACAGTTACCTCTTACTGCAAGGATCTTATCTTTATATTTGTTTAATAAAGGAATACACTTTTTAGGTGCATAACCTTCTGGTAAGTCATTTCTAGGACCATGATATAAAATATCACCGAGGATAATTAAACGGTCTGGCTGCTCTTCATCAAAGTAGTGCATTACTTTTTCTAGGTCATTATAAGAACCATGAATGTCTGATATGATCATTAGTTTCATTTTATTCCATCTCCAATCCGATTGGGCAGTGATCACTACCAAGTATTTCACTATATATTAAACTCTCTTTTATTCTCTCTTTCAATGAATCAGAGACAATAAAATAGTCAATTCTCCATCCAGCATTTCTTTCTCTTGATTTAAACATATAACTCCACCATGTATAAGCATCCTTTTTATCTGGATAAAGATATCTGAATGTATCAATATAGCCATGAGATAAAAGTTCTGTCATCTTATTACGTTCCTGATCAGAGAAACCTGCATTATGATGATTGGATGAAGGGTTCTTTAAATCTATTTCATTATGAGCTACATTGAGGTCACCACAAAGGATGACAGGCTTATTAAGAGCATCTAAATAGGCAAGGAAGGCATCCTCCCATTCCATGCGATAATCAATTCTAGCAAGCTCTTTTTTAGAATTAGGTGTATAACATGTTACAAAGTAATAGTCTTCAAACTCTAATGTAATGACTCTTCCTTCCTGATCATGTTCCTCTATTCCTATTCCATAAGATACTGATAGTGGTTCTATTCGAGTAAGTACAGCTGTTCCACTATACCCCTTCTTAAGAGCATCATTAGTATAAAGTGTATAACCTGAGATATCTAATTCAATCTGATCTTTTTGCGCCTTAGTTTCCTGTAAGGCAAAAATATCAGCATTCAATGATTCAAAACTTTCTAAAAAACCTTTTTTTAAACAGGCACGAATGCCATTTACATTCCATGATACGTATTTCATATTCTCTCCTCAAAAAAAAGGAGCTAAAAAGCCCCTTCTCCATTTTCTGCAATCGCATAACGAACAATTGTTTTCAGTTTTTCACTTGGTGTCTTTTCATAATCATTTAAGTAGACTTCATGATGGAATCCTTCTAAACGCATATTTTGAATAGTAATAAATTCCATAATCTGCTTAGTTGTATTGATTTCAGTATTATAAGCACCCTTATGTAGCATCTGTACGCAATGTCCTTCTGTCATCCTCTTAAGATATATATCTACAATGTAAGGATTATCCTTCTTGTTAGCAGCTTTCTGTTTAATAATTTCAAATGTATTCGGATCTAGAAGCTTTGGTTGTGCCATCATTAAAGTGAACTTAATCATCTTCTTACGAGTAACGTCAAACTTTGAATTATCATAGGTATCCCATAATCCTTCTAGCGGTGAAATAAGATAAACAAGATTCTTTTCCTGTTTAAAATACTCTCTAATTTCTGCTGACATGATTCGAAGAGCTTTTGATTTTAAGTGGAACTCTTCTACTTCAGGATTACCGATTCCATCAATCATGATGAAATTGAATTCTGGAACATCAACAATGTCAATCTTCTTTGTTGATGCATCATATTGTTTTTTATACTCTTTACGTATACCTTCCTTCATACGGCGCCTCCTTTCTTAAACGTAAACATTATACAAAAATTCACATGAAAATACTACCATTTTAGTATTATTTCTAAAGAATGTCTTGATAATGTGTCAATTTCATTAATATACTTTTGGGCATTGATTTATAACTGACAACAAAAAAGCTATTCACAAAGAATAGCCTAGATTTACTGTCAGTACTATATTGTATCAAGATTTCAATATTTCGCAACAGTTTTTTTATAATAATTTCATTGTCTTGATAACCTGTGGTTCATTAGGCATATCATTCCAAGGTGATCTTTTAACATTCGCAATCTTATCTACTTCTTCTAATCCTTCAGTAATTAAACCAAAAGCAGCATAGTCACCATCTAGATGTGGTGCGTCAGCATGCATAATAAAGAACTGAGATGAAGCAGAATCCTTAACCATTGTTCTTGCCATCGATAAAACACCTCTTGTATGCTTTAGGTTATTAGTCACACCATTAGATGCAAATTCACCCTTGATAGATGCTGCTGGATGTTCTTTCATATCAGTATCATATCCACCACCCTGGATCATGAATCCTGGGATAACACGATGGAAGATTAAGCCATCAAAAAAGTTATTTTTAATTAAGTTCACAAAGTTTTCTACAGTAATAGGCGCTACTTCTGGATATAATTCACCCTTCATTACATTGCCATCCTGCATTTCAATTTCAAATAAGATTTTTTCCATGATTGTTCTCCTTTATTTGATTTCATCTTATTTTAACATATTTATTCTATCTCTAATAGTAAAAGCTGTAATAGATCATCTATTACAGCTTCTTATTATTATAATTTCTTATACATTTCCGCAATAATTTCAGCAGCTTCATCTAAACCATAATCACTATTAATAGTTAAGTCAAAATTCTTTAACTGACCCCATTTATTTGTTGTGTAGTAATTATAGTAGTTAGCTCTCTTCTTATCTCTTGAGATGACATACTTCTTTGTATTCTCATGCTCTTCTTTATATTCTTCTTCTACTCTCTTAATACGTGATTCAAGAGGTGCATGGACAAAGACTCTTAATACTTTATCATAATCTTCAAGAATATAATCAGCGCATCCATTTACTATGATACATGAATCGTTACTTGCAAGATGACGAATGATTTTAGATTGTGTTGCGAAAACCTGATCATTTAAAGGCATCTGGAAAGTGCCTCCAGCCATTCCATAAAGGAATCCTGAACTCTTTTCCTGAGATGCTTTCCTAATTGTTTCAATATCAAATCCAAGTTCCTGTGCAGCTAAATCAATAATCTGATTATCGTAATAAACAATTCCTAAAAGATTGGCTACTTTCTGTGCTATGATACGTCCTCCGGAACCATATTCTCTTGCGATTGTAATAATTTTAGGCATATGACAAAACCTCCTTCTATATGTTTATTTTATCACAAGTTTAAAAGAATATGTAAGAAACTTTATTGTAAATAATGAGATGTGCTATAATGCATGGGAAAGAGGTGGATTATGGAATACCATGTTTTAGCAAGTGGCTCTAAAGGAAACAGCACATTTATTGTAGAAAAAACTACAGGTATTTTAATAGATTGTGGTATCTCAAAGAAACAGCTTGTCTATCGATTAAAAGAAATTGGATATACAATAGATGATATAGATTATGTATTATTAACCCATGATCATACAGATCATAATAAGAATATACATATATTTGATAAAGAAATAGTATATACCGCAAAAGGTAATATAGAGGATCTAGATGAAGATCATGAACTTGTTCCTTATACAAGTTATACATTTGGTGATATAGATGTATATGTATTACGTCTTTCACATGATGCAACTAATCCTATTGGATTTATTTTTATTGGTGATGAAACACTTCTCTATATGACAGATAC
>NZ_DAWDDM010000156.1:0-4711 GCF_052354645.1 Catenibacterium sp. | reverse complement strand
ATGAAGATACTTATCTAGATGCTCTAACAAAGAGAATAAAAGAGAAGTATGATCCTGAAAATGAATTTTATTGTATTGATCCTCTAGATTATGATTCACCTGATGAATATTTTTATGAAATAAGTGAAAGAATACATTGGTTAGAACTATATGATCCAAATCATCAATATCCTGTTGATCCAAGTGAATTTAGTGATGAAGAAAACTATGTAGAAGCTGTCAATGAGTGGAAAGACTATGTTGCAAGTCTTGATGCAGAATTAGATGAAAAAGATTTAAAGTCTGATGACATGGATGATTATCGTAATAAAGCACTAAAACGAATGTCTAGAAAACGTCCAAACTCTGTTGAGTATCATTTGGATAATATAGTAGAAGTGCCTCAAAAGGAAAATATATCTGAAGATGATAAAAAATCTTGGGAAGATAAACATAATTTCTATAATTCATTTAGTTCAGTTGATCCTACACAGTATGATCGTGAATTAGATTATCTTGATGATTTACGTAAACAATGGAAAGAATACTATGATTCTTCTGATATGTATGATGTAGATCCAAAGGATTATGATAATGAAGAGGAGTATATGGAAGCTATCAAACAATATATTAAATCCAAGTATAAGTAATATTTCTCTATGTATATTTGTCATACTCCGATATGTAATATACGCTTACATTTATGATAAACATAAAACATATAAACAAATTTGCTTTTTTCGCAATAAACTGTTGACAAATGAAAATATCAGACTATTATATAAGCATACATACGAAACAGAGCGATGAACAAGATACGATTTCTAATCCGCTTCCTATAGAGAGCATCCAGTTGGTGGAAAGGATGCAGGTAATGATTATGGGACCATCCCTTGTGAGCTGTTTTCTTGAAAATAATAGTAAAGAAATCCGTAATTTCTGCGTTAAAGAAATAGCATTCATGGGATGTGAAGTGGTGATGTAAATCACAATCTAAGTGGTACCGCGGAAACGAAGGTTTTCGTCTTAGGCAGTCATTCTAAGACGAAAGCCTTTTTTATTATCTGTTTTATATGTATAAAGTAATTCTGGGGGGAATTTATTTATGAATGGTTTACTTTTACTTGGATTAGCAGCCCTTGTCCTAGTAGTAGCCTATCTATGTTATGGTCGCTATTTAGTAAAAACTTGGGGTATTGATCCTAATGCAACAACACCTGCTGTTGCAAAAGAAGATGGCGTAGACTATGTACCAACTAATAAATGGACAGTCTTTGCTCATCAGTTCTCATCTATCGCTGGTGCTGGACCAGTTACTGGACCAGTTATGGCTATGATGTTTGGTTGGTTACCTGCATTCTTATGGGTAGTCATCGGTGGTGTATTCTTCGGTGCTGTACAGGACTTCGGTGCACTTTATGCTTCAGTTAAATCTGAAGGTAAGTCAATGGGTCAGATCATCGAAAAGTACATTGGTAGAACTGGTAAGAAATTATTCTTCTTATTCTGCTGGGTCTTCACATTAATCGTTATTGCTGCTTTTGCAGACATGGTTGCTGGAACATTCAATGGTTTCAGTGTTGAAGGAGCTAAGCTTGCACCTAATGCCAGTGCTGCTTCTATCTCTATTCTTTATGTATTTGTTGCTATGGCATTTGGTTTATTATTACGTAAGGTTAACCTTGAAGGTTGGCCAAAAGTAGTACTTGGAATTGTATTAATCGTTGCAATGCTTGCAGTTGGTATCAAATTCCCAGTATATGCAACTAAAACAACTTGGATCTATTTAGTATTCGTTTATATTTTCTTTGCATCTGTTACACCAATGTGGTTATTAAAAAGCCCACGTGACTATTTAACTACATTCCTATTTATCGGTATGATTGCAGCAGCAGTTGTAGGTGTATTTATGAGTAACCCAACTGTTACTGTACCAGCATTCACTGGATTCAAATCAGCTACAGGAAGTTACTTATTCCCAACATTATTCGTAACTATCGCTTGTGGTGCCGTATCTGGTTTCCATTCACTTGTATCTTCAGAAACATCTTCTAAGATGGTCAAGAATGAAAAAGATATGCTTCAGGTTGGTTATGGTTCAATGTTGTTAGAATCATTACTTGCAGTATTAGTTATCGTTATCGTTGGTTCATTACCAAACTTAAAACAGACTGGTGTCTTAGATTCAGCTCTTGCTAATATGGCTTTAGCTGATACAGCTACACCTTTCACTAAGTTCTCTGCTGGTGTTACTGGCTTAGTAGCACAGCTTGGTTTACCACAGTCTTGGGGACTTTGTATCATGACTATGTTTGTTTCAGCTCTTGCATTAACTTCTCTTGATGCAGTAGCTAGAATCTCACGTATGTCTTTCCAGGAATTCTTCGAAGTAGAAGAAGGAGAAACTCCATCACAGTTAGTATCTGTCTTAACTAATAAATACGTTTCAACACTTATTTCACTCTTCTTTGGTTATTTATTAAGCTTAGGCGGATATGTTAACATCTGGCCATTATTCGGTTCAGCAAACCAGTTACTTGCTGCAATGGTATTAGTATCTCTTGCTGTATTCTTAAAGGTTACTGGAAGAAAAGGCTTCATGTTATATGTACCAATGGTATTAATGTTCATCGTTACTATGACAGCTTTAGTACAGGCTATCTATGCAATTGTAATGAAGTTATTTGTAACTGGTGGATTTGTATTAATGACAGACGGTTTACAATTAGTCGTTGCCGTATTATTAGTCGCTCTTGGACTTATGATTACTTTCCATTCAACTGGTAAGTTAGTTAATTCAAAAGCTGAATAATACATATTAAAGTCCCTATATCTAGGGGCTTTTTTTCATGTTTTGAAAAGTGAAAAATTACTCACAGAATAACTTTACACATACTCATATATTTAGTAATAATGATTATATTGATATAATCATTACACTTAGGATAAATACAAATATTAGGATTTTTCAATCATGAAAATGTGAAATAATGCCAGTTTTGTAATTGTTAAAATCATAAATAACTATAATAGTGTTACATATTAAAAGAAATTTACAAAAGGGTATTGACGAGTAAAAAAATGTTTCTTAAAATAGACTTGTGTCTAGAGAGAGGACACAGCAAACTGCCCTGAAGCATGTTCTATAACTAGTCATGTAGAGCATGCTGGTTCCTAGAACCGGGGCACTTTGTTTAAGGTATTCAGACATGATTCTTAGGAATCGTGTCTTTTTTTCTTATTGAGAAAATAGTTGTACCCCTTTTGATAAATACTATATAATACCTAAGGTTATCGAGGGGGAAATTATGAAACGCTTACAAATGAAATATAATTGTATACAGTTCTTATATTGGATTACTAACTGTACGATTTTTGGTTATGTAGCCATTTTCTTACAATATAAAGGCTTATCAAATACAGAAATTGGTATAGTGACTGCAATGGGAAGTATTGTGATGCTTATACTTTCGGCTAATATCTCTAACTTGCCAAACAAGTATGAAGCACTCACACCGCACAATGTTATCTTAGGAATCTATGCTATACTATTCGCATCATTTAGTGCTCTTTATTTTATGACACTACCTAAAGTAGTCGTCATGGTACTATATATCGCATTATTATTCTTGAGTACTTGTGTTGTTCCATTCTTATCACAATTCGCAATGGATTATGTCAAGATGGGTCATGATATTAACTTTGGACTTGCAAGAGGACTTGGGTCATTCTCTTATGCATCTAATGCCTTTATAATGGGTTACTTAGTAGAATGGCTTGAACCATCTGTTATCTATATTGTCTTTATTATCTCAAGTATTCTGTTTATCATTAACCTGCTTGTCCTGCCACATTCTACTATTAAGAACGCATCAACAGAAAAGCCAGCTAATCCATTTGGCTTGATCACGAAATATAAGAAGTTCTTCTTATTCTTACTTGGATTTGGTTTTGCGATTGCAGGTGCGACATCTTTATCTACTTACTTGATTAATATTGTTAAGAAGCTTGGTGGAGATTCATCATTCTACGGTATAGCCATCTTCTTTATGGCAGCCAGTGAAACGCCATTTATGACAATGACATATCGCTTAAAGAAAAAATTTGGACCTGAAAAGCTCATTGTCTTTGGTTTGATCATGTATATCTTTAGAAACTTCTTAATTGCCTTAGCACCTAACTTACTTGTATTACTTATTGGTATGGTGTTCCAGGGATGTTCATATGGCTTACTATTTGCCACTTATACATATTATTGTAATGATGTCTTATCTGAATCAGATCAGATGGCAGGTCAGACACTTATCACAATGATGGCCAATGGTTTTGGTTTCTGTTTAGGTAATTACTTAGGTGGTGTATTACAGGATACATTAGGACTACAAAGCATGTTGATTTTTGCGATGGCTGTTACACTTGTAGGTGCTCTTATTGGTGTATATACATATAAGTTTATAAAGGAAGATTAGTTTCTTCCTTTTTTTTGTTTTGAAAAATGAGCGTTAGGGGTTACATAATGGTATTAAAATGTTATAATTACCACGTTATGAAAATATTACTGTTTTAGGTATTTAGTAATCTATTTTCAAACAATTAATATTTAGTGGTACAGAAAAGGGGATCAATGGCAACTACCCACGACCTAAGGGTCATGGGCTTGTAACTGCCCAGTCGTAATAACGGTTTACACCTCCGACCTTTAACCCCAGTAGATATTGCTATCTAAAGTGGC
>NZ_DAWDDM010000155.1:0-4712 GCF_052354645.1 Catenibacterium sp. | reverse complement strand
ATAAGGAGTCTCTGCCTTGATCACAATAATATCTTTACCACGTCTGACTGTAATATCTAAAGGCGCAGTTTTAGAGTCAATTTTTAATGCTTTCTTAGTCATATCACTATGAAGATCTTCATAACTTGCGACTGCATAAGACACACCAGTCTGCTTACATTCAATATTAGTAATGATGTCACCTTTTTTAAATCCATATTTTGTCGCAGAGCCATTTTCTACAAGTGTTCCTACTTCACAACGATTGACGTTCACCTGACCACCCATTAAGTTTGCAGATAACATAATAACAAGTGCAAGCATGAAATTCATAAAGACACCTGCAAGCATAATAATAATCTTTTGATATGTCTTCTTACCCTTTAATGTACGTTCTACTGGAACATCCTTAAATTCTTCATTGTCTTCCTGATCCGCTTCACCTGCCATAGAGACAAAACCACCTATTGGTAAAGCACGAATCTGGAATTCTGTTTCTTTTCCTTTTTTTCCATAAATCTTAGGACCCATACCAATACTAAATGCGCCACAATAAACCTTGAAAAACTTAGCAGCTACAAAGTGGCCTAATTCATGTATTACAATAATTCCTGTAAGAATAAGCAGGAAAACGAGTATATTCAATAAAGTCTGCATCTTATAAACCTACTCTCTTTCTTACAAAAGCTCTTGCATCCGCATCTATCTTGATTAATTCATCAAGAGATGGATTTTCAACAACAGTATGTGCATTCATGGCTTCTTCAATTAAATCAACGATTTCTAGGAATTTAATCTTTCCATCACGGAATAACTGATTGGCTTCTTCATTTGCGCCATTGAAGACACAAGGCATACTGCCCCCTATTCTTCCTGCACGATAAGCAAGAGGTAATGCTTTAAATCTTTCTGTATCAGGCTTATAGAAATGAAGTGTTCCAATGTCTGATAAAGAAAGTCTCTTACTATTAATAAGCGGAATTCTATGAGGATATGTTAAAGCATATTGAATAGGCAAACGCATATCTGGAGTACCTAATTGTCCGATTACTGCAGTATCTGTACATTCAATCATAGAATGTACAACACTTTCAGGATGAATCAATACTTCAATATCATCATAATCTACATCAAAAAGCCATTTGGCTTCCATAACCTCTAAACCTTTATTAACTAAAGTCGCACTATCAATAGTGATCTTTGCACCCATGCTCCAATTAGGATGATTTAATGCCTGTTCAACAGTGGCATCCTTTAATTCATCCAATGATTTATCACGGAAACTTCCACCACTACATGTTAAAAGTATTTTTGAAATTTCTCTTGGATACTCTCCATGCATTGATTGGAAAATAGCACTATGTTCACTATCTACAGGTAAAAGCTGAATGCCATATTCTTTTGCGAGAGGAATAATTATATGTCCTGCAACTACTAGAGTTTCTTTGTTTGCAAGCGCAATATCCTTACCTGCTTTAATTGCTTCGATAGTTGGTAATAATCCTGCAAACCCTACAATCGCATTAAGAACTATTTCTGTCTCTTCAAGAGTACTAATTTGAATAAGTCCTTCCTGTCCAAGATAAAAATGACGATCTGGATATTTTTCACTTAAATAATCATAATCTTTCTGTTCTAGTACACAAATATGTGGAACAGGAAGTTGATTCATGATTTCTTCTAATTTCTTGATATTGTGTCCTGCTGACATTGCAACAATTTCAAATTCATCAGGATGTCCAGTCACAACATCAATTGTCTGTGTTCCAATAGAACCAGTCACACCAAGTACTGTAATTTTTTTCATAGATTGCCTCCTTCATTAGAGTAATGTAAGTAAGAATCCTAAAATCATAGAATTAAAGATGATAGAATCAAAACGATCCAACACACCACCATGACCAGGGAAAATCTGAGAATAGTCCTTTACTTCAAAAGTTCTCTTAATAGAACTAAATGTCAAATCACCAATCTGACCTGTTGTTGCAAGTACGAAGCTCATTAAGGCAAGATGAGGAAGTGCATAAGGAATCTGAACACAATAAGCATAAGCTAAACCTAATAAACCACCACATACTATACCACCAATAGACCCTTCAATTGTCTTCTTAGGTGAAAGACGAGGATTAAGTTTATGTTTACCAATTGCACGTCCCACAAAATAAGCAAATGTATCAGCGCCTAAAGTTGCAAGTGCTAAGAAGATAACATATCTGATATCTAAGGCTGTTCTAAAATAATAAATAGCATGAAGACCAAGAACTACTAAAGTCGCACTTGTAAAGTAATATGAAATCCTCAAGAAAGGCATACCTGCATCAAAGATTCCACAAATTAATAATATAACCATGTAGATTACAATAAACATATTAGATACAAGTAATCCTTTTGAAAAGAATAATGAACCTAGAATATAAACACCTATTATTCCATATAAATAAAAATGTGGCTTAGGTTCTTTTGTAATAGATAGTAATTCATATGTAGCCATAGCCCCAATAAAAGCTATAAGGATTTTAAAAGGAATACCACTTACAATAACACATGGTAAAAACAAAACTACTAATACAATCGCTGTTATGACTCTTTGCTTCATTTCTTCACTCCTCCATAACGACGATCTCTATTCTGATATTTCCAGATACATTCATGTAATTTTTCTGCATTAAAATCTGGCCAATATGCTTCATCAAAAATAAATTCAGCATAACTTAACTGCCATAATAAGAAATTTGATAAACGACATTCACCACTTGAGCGAATCATTAAATCAACAGGTGGTAATTCTTTCGTCATTAAATGAGATTCAAAATAATCTTCTGTAATATTATCTAAGTCAATCTTACCTTCTTTATATTCTTCACAAATCGCTTTAGTGGCTTCAACGATTTCATCACGTCCACCATAGATGAATGCAAAGACAAGCTTTAATCCCGTATTATCTTTAGTTTTATTAATAGCATCATTAATAATGTCTTGAGTTTCTTGTGGTGCGAGTTCTAGATGTCCAATTGTCATAATACGTACATTATTATCCATTAGTTCCTGAAAATATAAAGAGAAGAACTCTTTAGGTAACTTAAAGATATATTCTACTTCACTCTGTTCTCTTTTAAAGTTTTCAGTAGAGAATGCATAAACAGTCATTGCTTTTACACCTAAGTTGTTGGCTTCTAAAGCAAGATTTCTTATTGTTTTAGTTCCTTCATGATGACCATATGTTCTAGGCATTTTTCTTTTCTTTGCCCATCTTCCGTTTCCATCCATGATAAATGCGATATGAGCTGGAATTCGATTCATATCTAATGTATATTTTTCTTTTCTTTTAAAAAGCATAATAATCACCTCATAAACCGTATTATAACATAGTGCACTCCATTTTCAAACAGACAAAAAAAGGAGGATTTCATAATCCTCCCAAAATAACATTAAACTGTCATTAAATCCTTTTCTTTTTCTTTAGCAATCTGGTCAATCTTCTTAACAAATTCATTTGTTAAATTCTGAACATCTTCCTTACCTGCTTTTACTTCATCTTCAGTTTCGCCAGTCTTTTCAACATCAGCATTCGCATTTCTTCTGATATTTCTTAAAGCAACCTTAGCTTCTTCAGCAAGCTTATTTACCTGCTTAACCATTTCTTTTCTTCTTTCTTCAGTTAGAGGTGGAATCACAATACGGATGACTGTTCCATCATTCTGTGGAGTTAAACCTAAATCAGCCTGATAAATACCATGTTCAATATCCTTCATAGAGTTCTTATCATAAGGCTTAATCACTAACTGACGACCTTCTACAACTGAAATACCAGCAACCTGATTAAGCGGAGTTGGTGAACCATAATATTCAACCATAACTCTATCAAGCATGCTTGGATTAGCACGTCCAGTTCTAATATTAACTAATTCATTAGAGAAAGCATCAATTGATTTCTCCATCTTTTCTTTTGCTTCTTCAAGTACTAATTCTACCATTATTATTCTCCCTTTGAAATAATTGTGCCAGCCACTTCCTGTTTACATGCTAACGCAATATTTCCTTCTTTCTGCATATTAAATACACTTAAATCAATTTTGATGTCTTTACAGAAAGTAATAGCTGTCTGATACATCATCTTTAAATCTTTATTAAGAACATCTAAGTAAGTTAACTTATCAAACTTAACAGCATTAGGATCTAACTTAGGGTCAGCTGAATAAACACCATCAACACCATTCTTAGCCATTAAAATAACATCTGCATGAATTTCAGCAGCTCTTAATGCAGCAGTTGTGGCTGTAGTAAAGTATGGACTACCTGTTCCAGCTGAGAAAATAACAATACGACCTTTTTCAAGATGACGTACAGCTCTTCTTCTGATATATGGTTCAGCTACTTCTTTCATATCAATAGCAGTCATAACACGTGTTTCAAGACCAATTGATTCTAAAGCATTCTGTAAAGCAAGACCGTTCATAACAGTTGCAAGCATCCCCATGTAATCTGCACTTGCTCTTTCCATACCCATATCGGCACCAGTCTTACCTCTCCAGATATTACCGCCACCACAAACAATCGCAATTTCAACACCAAGATCTTTTGCATCTTTGATCTGCTGTGCAATGTCTTTAACTACAATAGGATTAATGCCAAAGCCCTGATCACCAGCCAAAGCTTCACCACTTATTTTTAATAAAACTCTTTTATAATTCATATGAATCTCCTTCTGTAAAATCTACAAATTAATTATAAAT
>NZ_DAWDDM010000154.1:0-4755 GCF_052354645.1 Catenibacterium sp. | reverse complement strand
TACAATCTTAATAGTTTCCATTAATTCAGCTGTTTCTGTAGGGTTCATACCTGCTGCAGGTTCATCTAATAATAATAGCTTAGGTGCAGTCGCAAGTGCTCTCGCAATTTCAAGTTTTCTCTGTTTACCATAAGGTAAGTTCTTTGCCTTTGATTCTGCAAATTCTTCTAGATGGAAAACACGTAATAATGATAAAGCCTCTTCCTGCATAGCAGCTTCAGCCTTCTTATATTTAGGTGTATGGAATAATGCATCAAAGACAGTATAAGGATGGGAATAATGTAGCCCTACTTTTACATTATCAATAACACTCATTTCCTTAAATAAACGAATATTTTGGAATGTTCTAGCGATACCAGCTTTAGTGATCTTAATTGTATTCGCTTTTTTAATAGGCTGTCCTTCAAAAAGGATACGACCACTTGTTGGCTGATAAACACCTGTTAATAGGTTGAAGACAGTTGTTTTACCTGCACCATTTGGACCAATTAAACCAAATAACTGGTTCTTATCGATTTCAAAGTTAAATTCATCTACGGCTTTTAATCCACCAAACTGAATACCAAGACCTTCTGCTTTTAATAATGGTGTACTCATTCTGGCTTCACCTCATCTTTCTTTTTAAAGAATGGAAGACGTTCCATGATCTGTTCGCCTTTACCAGTTCCTTTTAAAATCATAGCAGCAATTAATACAATTGCATATAACAACATTCTATACTGTGAGAATGAGATTAATAATTCTGGAATTATAGTAAGCACAATAGCTGCAATAATAGAACCTTTTAAGTTACCCATACCACCAAGTACTACCATAACTAGAATTTCAACTGATTTGTTGAAGTCAAATCCTTTAGGAAGGATAACTGTATAATAATGTGCATATAATCCTCCTGCAAGTCCTGCAAAAATAGCACTGACTGCAAAAGCAAATACTTTATAATAACCAACATCAATACCAGATAATTCTGATGCTGTTTCATCTTCACGAATTGAGATGATAGCACGTCCATGTCTAGATTTCACAATTGAATATACGACAAAGATTGTGATAATCATTGCAATAAAGACATAAACAAGATTTGTATTCAAAGGAATACCAATTAAACCTTTAGCACCATTAGTGATTTCAAGGTTATTCATAACAACACGGATGATTTCATTGAAAGCAAGAGTGATAATACAAAGATAGTCACCTTTTAATCTTAATACTGGAATACCGATAATCAAACCAATAACACCAGCTGCAATCGCACCAATAAGTAATGATACAATAAATGGAAGATTTAAATAAATACTAATTAAAGCTGATGTATAAGCACCTACTGACATGAAACCAGCATGTCCTAAAGTAAGCTGACCTAAATAACCAGCTGCTAAGTTAAGTGATACAGCGAGGATAATATTAATACCACAAAGAATTAATACACCCTGCCAATAAGAGTTAATAACAGATGTAGCTGTTCCTACCATCAATACCGCAAAGATCACAATTGAAAGAATAAATGATCTGAATAGTTCGTTTTTTAATAGTTTTTCCATAGACTACACCTTCTCTCTTACATTCTTACCAAATAAGCCTGCTGGCTTAACTAATAAGACAAGAATAAGAATACCAAATACAACCGCATCAGAGAAATCTGATGAGATATATGCAATAGTAAGTGATTCTGCAACACCAAGCATTAAACCACCTACCATAGCTCCTGGTACACTACCAATTCCACCAAGTACAGCTGCGATAAATGCTTTAATACCTAACATTAAACCGATATATGGAGTAATTAATGAATAAGCACATCCATAAATTACACCTGCAATAGCACCAAGTCCTGAACCAATCGCAAATGTAAGAGATACTGTTGTATTTACATTAATACCCATTAACTGGGCTGCACCCTGGTCTTCTGATACAGCACGCATTGCTTTTCCTAGTTTTGTCTTATTAATAAAGAACAATAAAACAGCAGTACATACAGCAGTTACTACAAGAGTAATAACAGTAATATATTTAATAGAAATACCACCGAGATTGATTGTACCCTTTGGCATAATCTGTGGGAATGTACGAGCCGCACTACCAAAGATTAATAAGAATACATTTTCTAATAAGTAGCTGACACCAATGGCAGTGATCAATACTTCAAGTGAACCTTTACCTCTTAAAGGTTTATAAGCTACTTTTTCTGTTAAAACACCTAAAGCTGCAGTGGCAACTATAGAAAACAAAATTGCTGGAATAGGTCCTACAATACCCATCGCGATTAATGCGAAATAAGCCCCTGCCATGATGATATCACCATGGGCAAAGTTGATCATTTTCGCAATACCATAAACCATTGTATAACCAATTGCAACTAAAGCATACATACTCCCAGTCGAGAGTCCGTTGATGATTTGGTTGATAAAGTTAATCATAATTACTTCTCCCCTCTAAAAATAAAAAAATAAGGAGAGATGAACTCTCCTTTATTCATCGTTATTTTGCAGTTACATACTGACCGTTCTTGATAGTAACGATATTTAATTCCTTAACAGGGTTGTGGTTCTTATCATAAGTGAATCCACCACAAACTGCTTCATCATCAGATACTTTGACCTTTTCTAATGCAGCATTTACCTTTTCAGGATCAGTTGATTTAGCTTTGTTGATAGCTTTCATCATAACAGTAACTGTATCATAAGCCATACCAGCGAACATACTTGGAGTTGTTCCATATTCTTTTTCATAAGCTTTTACGAATTCATATGCAGGACCGCTAGTTGCATCTTTGTTGTAACCACTTGTGAAGAAGCAGTTTTCAAAGTCTGCAGTGTTAACACCCTTAACACCAAGAACACCATCCCAGCCATCAGCACCAAATATTGGAGCCTTAAAGCCAGAGTCTCTTAACTGTTTAGTAATAGATACAACTGATTCATAGTAATCTGGTAAGAAAACAGCATCAGGATTAGCCTGTTTAATCTTAGAAATGAATGTTGAGAAATCTTTAGTATTTGCATTATATGCTTCATAGAATGAAACATTAACGCCCTGCTTCTTAGCTTCAGCTTTATAAGCAGCTGCAACACCTGTAGAATAATCAGATTCCTTGTTGTAAAGAACTGCTACGTTCTTGAAATCATATTTAGCTTTAGACTGTTTAGCTAAGTAAGTACCAGCATAAGAGTCATTTGTACAGATTCTGAATACGTTCTTATAAGCTGTTTTACCATTCATAGTGAATTTATCACCTGAAGCAGATGGTGAAAGAACTGGTGTGTTGTTCTTGCTTGAAGCACTTGCTACTGAAAGTGCAGAACCAGTTGTTACTGGTGAAAGAACTGCAGTGACCTTATCATCATTATATAACTTGTTATAGTCATTTACGGCTGTAGTTGGATCAGCCTTATCATCATAGTAAACGCCTGTAATCTTAGTGCCATGTTTCTTGTTATAATCATTAATAGCCATCTTCATAGCATTCTTTACGGCTGTACCATACTGAGAAGCTTCACCACTTAGTGGGCCGATAAAACCAAATTTAGGTGCTTTGATATCTGTTGTAGATGATTTTCCATTACTACAACCTACTAACATTGCTGCGACTGCACCAGCTGTCACGATTGTTTTAAATTTCATACATTATCCCTCCAATTTGTATATGCCCCTTATTATACAATCTCATTTGGGTTTGTCAATATAATTTCATTACTATTTTTACAACAAAACAAATAATTTTAATTTTATTTACCTTTTTCCTAATTTATTGTATTGTTTTTGAAACCTCTTTAAATACTGAATAAGCGCTTGCTAACGCAAAATGAATGTTATATCCTCCACAATCTCCAGTAATGTCTAATATTTCACCTGTCGCATAAAGATGAGGATAGTTGATGAATTCAAAAGATTCATTAAAATTAGAAATCATCAATCCCCCAAGGTCTGCCTGGGCAAATTCTTCACCTCTTAGCTCTTTGATAGTCAATTCTAGATGTTTTAGGAAGGATACAGGGTTCTTCTTATTTTCTAGTATTGGAACAAGTTTTGGATGAACCAGACCATCATAAGGACCACTCATTGTTTGTAGTGTATGAATAATAGAATATAACTCCTGATCAGTAAATTCAGGATAGAAATCACATACAATCTGATCTCCAGGACGGGCATAACGGCTTAAGACCATGACTGCAATTCCACTAATACCATAATCAGTAAAAAGAAGTTCTCCTTTTTCTGTATGTCCATTTAGAGTAAATTCTCCCTTCATTCTAACACCCTTTAATTTCTTATAAGCAGGAGTAGTAATTAACTGCGTAATAGTTGGTCTCATAGGGCGATAATCAACTTTAAGAGAGTTAAATAAAGTACGTCTATCTTTCATACCTGATAATTTACCAGCAGGAGTACCGCAGGCAATAGTGACATAATCTGCTTGATAATCTTGATGCGCTGCATGAATAAAATAACCATGCTTACTCTTTTTAATTGACAATACTTCTTCATCACATATAATCTTTACGCCATATTCTTCCGCTCTATTTAAAAATAATGTCTGTACAGCTTTGGCTGACTCACTATAAGGGTATAAGAGATTACCCATATATTTTGTATAAAGGCCAATATCCTTAAGTGCTTCTACTATATCAAAATCATGAATGATATCATTTACCCATGGTTTGATGTCTCCATCATAATGCGCCTTGTCTAGATCCTTGTTAGAAAGATTACAACGCCCATTACCTGTAGCTAAAAGTTTCTTTAATGGTTTGTCAT
>NZ_DAWDDM010000153.1:0-4759 GCF_052354645.1 Catenibacterium sp. | reverse complement strand
TACGAAATTATTGCGATAGAAACTGACAAAGACCATATACATTTCTTATTAAGTTATGATACAACAGATAAAGTTTTCGATATTGTCAGAATTGTAAAACAGGAAACAACATACCACTTATGGTAAAAGTATAGTTCAGTCTTATCAAAACAGTATTGGAAGAAAAAACATTTTGGTCAGATGATTATTTTGCTTGCAGCATCGGAGAAGTGTCATCAGCAACTATGCAAAAATATATTGAAAGTAAGGGATAATAGATAACGATTTACAAGGCTCCTCCCACCACCTATTGGCAGTGGGTTTCCGCCTATGACAAACGAAAGGATTTATTTATGAAGACTCTAAAAAGATTATTTTCCATGCTTTAGAATCAGGCATCAACTTCTTTGATACAGCGATGGCTTATCAATCAAGAACAAGTGAAGAATACTTAGGACGTGCTATTAAAGAGTATGGACATCGTGAGGATGTTGTCATTGCAACTAAGTATACCCCTAAGAGTGATGATTCTATTGATTCAAGAACATATTTAACTGAGTGTTTGAATAATAGTTTAAGAAGATTACAGACTGATTATATTGATCTCTATATTATGCATATGTGGGATTATCAAACACCTATTGAAGACACATTAGAAATACTCAATGACTTCATTAAAGAAGGTAAAATCAAAGAAATAGGTATTTCCAACTGTTTTGCATATCAATTAGCAATGGCCAATACTATTGCGAAAGAAAGAGGCTTACAAGGGTTTGTAAGTGTTCAGGGACACTATAATTTAATCTTTAGAGAAGAAGAAAGAGAAATGAAGCGTTATTGTGATGAAGAAGGTATTTCTATGACACCTTATAGTGCACTTGCATCAGGACGTCTAGCAAAACATCCAGGAGAAACATCACAAAGACTTGAAAAAGATACATATGCGAAAGGTAAATATGATGCATCAAGTGATTTAGATTTAAAAATCATTCAACGTGTAGAAGAACTTGCATCAAAGCATCATGTTTCTATGGGTGAAGTATCATTATCCTGGCTGATGTCTAAAGTAGCATCACCCGTTGTAGGGGCGACTAAACTTAAACATGTTGATACAGCTGTACTTGCGACAGAACTTGAATTAAGTGAAGAAGAAAAACAATATCTAGAAGAACCATATCAGTCACATCCACTTGTAGGTGTCATGGCAACGAATACTAAATAGTCACATTATTTGTGACTATTTTTGTGTTCTATAGTATAATAAATGAGATGAAGGAGGAGTACTTATGGGACTATTTTCTAGAAAATCAAAGGTGGATTATGACCTTGTATTTAGAGAACAATATAAATCATTAAATCGTATTCATCAGCAGGCACGTGATGAATTAGATTACAAAGTAAAAGAATCATTAATGGAGGTTGTAGTAGAAAAATATCGTGAACTACTAGAACTCATTGATAAAGGGGCTAAACAAGATCCTAAACACTTTGAAGCATTAAAAAAGAATGCGGAAGATGAATTACAGACTATTAAGAATATTAATGAAGATGCATAGAGGAGAAAAATATGAAGTTATATAAAAAAGGTGATGACTCCTCTTATACATTGGGTGTCTTTCCTACAATAGAATTATTAGAGCATAAACCAGATATTGTGAAAAGAGTGGTTGTACACTCTTCAATAGAAGAAAACAGAGGATATCCTAAAATCAAGGAATTATGTGCATTACATCATATTCCTATTGATGTGCATGATGCGACAATCAATAAGCTTTCACCAAAGTCTAATTGTTATGCAATTGGGGTATTTAAAACATTCTATGAACCTTTACAGAAGGGAAATCATATTGTATTAGTGAATCCTATGGATATGGGTAATATGGGTACAATTATGCGTACAATGTTAGGGTTTGGTTATCAGGACTTAGCTATTATTCGTCCAGCAGTTGATATCTTTAATCCTCATGTTGTCCGTTCTTCTATGGGTGCATTATTTTCTTTACGTATTCATTATTATGAAAGTATTGATGAGTATCTTAAAGAGTTTGGTGATCATCAATGTTATCCATTTATGTTGAAGGGTGCTAAGAATATTCATCAGGTGAAACCTGTGACACCTCATTCACTGATTTTTGGAAATGAATCATCAGGACTTGATGATATTTATATGACATATGGACAAAGCGTCTTTATTCCTCATACGAATGCGATTGATTCACTTAACTTAGCACAGTCTGTCGGTATTGGTTTATTCCACTTCTCACAGGAGGCGTTTAATAAACAGGAGGTGTTACGATGAAATATGATTTTGATACAGTCTATGATAGACATCATACAAACTGCGCAAAATATGATTCAGGTCATACAGATGATCCTGATATGATCCCTATGTGGGTTGCAGATATGGATTTCAAAACATTACCAGATATTCCAGAAGCACTCTCTAAACGTGTGTTAGATGGTATTTATGGTTATAGTACAATTCCAGAAGAATACTTAGAAAGTGTTGTAGGATGGATGAAACGTAGACATGATTTCCATATTGAAAAAGACTGGATTGTTCCTACACCGGGTGTTGTCACTGCCTTTCATCTTGCAGTAGAAGCTTATACTAAAAAAGAGGAGAGTGTATTGGTTCTTACACCAGTTTATTATCCATTCTATCGTGCTATTAAAAACAATGGTAGACGTATGGTAAGAATGCCTCTTGATTTAAAAGATAACCAATATACACTTGATTACAAAGCATTTGAAACTAAGATTATAGAAGAAAACGTCAAGATGATGATCTTCTGTAATCCACATAATCCAGTAGGTAAAGTATGGACAAAAGAAGAACTAAAAACAATTGGAGATATCTGTAAAAAACATAACGTTTTTGTGGTATCGGATGAAATCCATATGGACTTTGTCTATGCGCCTCATAAGCATATCGCATTCTATGAAGTAGACCCTGAATATAAGAACTTTTCAATTGTATTAACTGCAGCATCTAAGACATTCAACTTAGCGGCACTTCAGACTTCTGCAGCTATTATTGCGGATGAAAAGCTAAGAAATCAATTTAAGAAAGTGAAGATGAGTCATTCTATTTCTGATCCTACAATATTAGGATTTATTGCGACAACAGTTGCATATACTAAAGGTGATGAATGGGTGGATCAACTTCTAGATTATATAAAAGGGAATATGGATTATCTTGATCACTTCCTTAAAACTGAATGTCCTGGTATATCTTTAATTGATCCACAAGGCTTATATCTTACCTGGGTGGATATGAGAACACTTGGTATGAGTAATGAAGAACAGGAAGACTTCATGTTAAATAAAGCCCATCTTTGGTTAGATGAAGGTTATGTGTTTGGTGAAGAAGGATCAGGTTTTGAAAGATTTAACTTAGCATGTCCTAGAAGTACTTTAGAAAAAGCTTGTTTACAGTTAAAGAAGGCATTGGATGAAAGATTTGCATAGTTTAAGACTTCAGGGATATATCGATGATCTTTCATTAGACTGTGCTTGTGAATATACGAATCTACAATTAAAGAAGTTTCTTCACACTAATATAGCCTATCAACAGACACTTGCAATACGCTTATTAAATAAGCGTATTGGCTATCAAAAAGACTATCAGAAGCAGTTAAAAGAGATGCTTGATGATAATCCTGCTTATTATACAAAGCAGGAAATAGAAGGCTTTTTAAGCCTGATAAATGAAAAAGAAAATAAAGTAAAATAAAAACGTTTACATCTTTTAATTTTCCTAGTAATAGACAAGAAAAAAGAGTATTATGGAAGTATAAAAGAAAAGGAGAGATAATATTATGGGATTAGTTTCCGCAACAGAAATGTTAAAAAAGGCTAAAGCAGGCCATTATGGTGTTGGACAGTTCAACATCAATAACCTTGAATGGACAAAGTCTATTCTTTTAGAAGCACAGGAATTAAATGCACCAGTAATCTTAGGTGTATCTGAAGGTGCCGCAAAATATATGACAGGGTTCACAACTGTAGCTGCTATGGTTAAAGCAATGGTAGAATCTTTAAATATCACTGTACCAGTAGCATTACACTTAGACCACGGTTCATATGAAGGTGCTAAGGCAGCATTAGCAGCTGGATTCACTTCAATCATGTTCGATGGTTCTCATTATTCAATCGAAGAAAACATCGAAAAGACTAAGGAATTAGTTGAATTATGCCATGCTAAAGGTGTATCTATCGAAGCTGAAGTAGGTTCAATCGGTGGAGAAGAAGATGGTGTTATTGGTATGGGTGAAGTAGCAGATCCTAAAGAATGTAAGATGATTGCTGACTTAGGAGTTGACTTCTTAGCTGCTGGTATCGGTAATATCCATGGTGTATACCCTGCAAACTGGGCTGGTTTACAGTTCGAAGCATTAGATGCTATCCAGAAAGAAACTGGTATCTTACCATTAGTTCTTCATGGTGGTTCAGGAATTCCTGATGAACAGGTTAAGAAAGCAATTGGCTTAGGTGTATCTAAGATCAACGTTAACACTGAATGTCAGTTATACTTCCAGAAAGCTACTAGAAAGTACATTGAAGAAGGTAAAGATCAGCAGGGTAAAGGTTATGACCCTCGTAAGTTACTTGCTCCAGGTGCTCAGGCTATCAGAGACTGCGTAAAAGACAGAATGGAAGTATTTGGTTGCATCGGTAAAGCTGCTGAATAATTCATTTAAGAGAGAAGCTTAGGCTTCTCTTTTTTTATGCAAATAAAAAGATTCCTACCACAAATAAAATGTGGTAGGAATAACTA
>NZ_DAWDDM010000152.1:0-4765 GCF_052354645.1 Catenibacterium sp. | reverse complement strand
GAATCTACAACAGAGAAGCAAATGGTAACTTCCAGGTTGTATGTACTCGTTGGGGTCCAGACTATGCTGATCCAACTACTTACTTGAACTTATTCTTAACTGGTAACCAGAATAACTATGGTAAGTACAGCAATGCTAAAGTTGATTCATTAATGAAACAGGTTCAGGCTGAATCAGACTTAAATAAACGTTGGGACTTAATGACTCAGGTAGAAAAGACTGCACTTGATGATTTAGCTTATGTTCCAGTATTCGAAAAGGGTGCTGCAGCATTAAAGGCTAAGAATGTAAAAGGAGTTGTTCATTCAGCAGTTGGTGTTCCTTATACATTCAAATACGTAACTATCAAATAAGAATAAACAGAACATAGTGAGAATAAACACATTATAGCTCTTGCTATAATGTGTTCTTCTTTTTAAATGAAAGGTGTGATATTTATATGGATAAATCCATGATTAGGTATATCTTAAAGAGATTGCTTATTTCCGCAATTACTTTATTCGTTATACTAACAGTTCTGTTCATTATGACTCGTTGTATGCCAGGTTCTCCATTCAACTCAGAAAAGTTGAGTCCAGAACAGCAGAAAGTCATTATGGCAAAATATGGTCTTGATAAGCCAGTTCTTGTACAGTATGGTACATACTTAAAGAATATGTTATCAGGCGACTTCGGTGTTTCTTATGTTTTATACAAAGATCAGAATGTTTCTGAATTAGTATTTGACGCAGCTAAGATTTCATTTGCTTATGGTATCGCTGCATGTATCTTAGGTACATTAGTAGGTATGTTACTTGGTATCGTTGCTGCATTAAACAAGAACACTATTTGGGATACAATCGCAACTATTATTTCTATCTTAGGTGTATCTATCCCATCATTCGTATTCGCATTATTACTTGTTATCTTGTTCAGTAATGATCTTCGTATCTTACCAACAATGTATGATGATATGAATCCAATCTTCTCATCTATATTGCCAGTTATCGCTTTATCTATGAGCGTTATTGCCAACGTAGCACGTTTCACTCGTACAGAAATGATTTCTGTATTAAATAGTGAATATATGACTCTTGCAATGGCTAAAGGTTTAGATCGTAAGACATTAATCTTCAAGCATGCATTACGTAATGCCTTAATTCCAGTAATCACTATCTTAGGTCCAATCCTAGTTAACTTGATGACTGGTACAATGGTAGTAGAACAGATCTGTTCTGTACCAGGTTTAGGTAAGCTATTAATTAACAGTATTCGTGCCAATGACTACAACATCATCGTTGCATGTTCATTCTTATATGCATTCATGTATATCGTTATGATGTTAGTAATCGATGTATCTTATGGTATTATCGATCCACGTATCCGTTTAGGAAAGGGGGACAACTAAGATGGATGACAAGAAATATGAATTTTTGCCAGATGATTTTGAGTTTATCGGTGATAAACAGAATATCAACATTGATGAAGTTGCTCCTGCAAGACCTGCTTGGAAAGACGTTGTTTACCGTTTTACTCAGAACAAAGGTGCAATCTTTGGCTTAGCTTGTATTATTATCATTGCTTTACTTGCTATCTTTGTACCAATGATTTCTCATTGGAAATATGATGCAATTGATACAAGTATTGCGAATATTCTTCCAAATGGTACTCATTTCTTTGGTACTGATAAATATGGCCGTGACTTGTTCGTAAGAACTTGGCAGGGTACTCGTATTTCATTAATTATCGCATTAGTTGCAGTAGTTATTGATATCGTAGTTGGTATGACTTATGGTTTAATTTCTGGTTACTTTGGTGGTTTAATTGACTCTGTCCTTCAGAGAATTCAGGAAATCATCAACTCTATCCCAACACTAGTAGTATTAACTATTCTTTTAACAGTATTAAAGCCTTCTTTATATACCGTTATTCTTGCGTTAATCTTCACTGAATGGATTCCTATGTCTCGTATCACAAGAGCACAGGTATTAAAAATCAAGGAAGATGAATTCATTCTTGCTTCTAGAACATTAGGTGCAAGCAATATCTTTATCTTATTCAAGGAAATCTTACCAAACATCTTTGGTCAGTTAATCATCATGTCTATGATGACTATCCCAAATGCAATCTTCTATGAAGCATATCTAGCATTCGTTGGTTTAGGTTTAACTGTACCTCAGGCTTCACTTGGTACTTTGATCAACTCAGGTTTCGAAGTATTCACAGTATATCCAACTCAGATGACTATCCCAGCTATTATCCTTGCAGTATTAATGTTAGGATTCAACTTATTAGGTGATGGTTTAAGAGATGCACTTGATCCTACTATGAAGGAGATGTAATTATGGCTGACAGAGAAAGAATTTTAAAAATCAGAGACTTAAATATCTCCTTTAAGATTGAAGGTAAGAAAGTGAATGCCATCCGTGGTGTTAACTTAGACCTTTATAAAGGAGAAACAATTGCGATTGTAGGTGAATCTGGTTCAGGTAAATCAGTTACTACAAAAGCTATCATGGGTATCTTAGCTAAGAATGGTAGTATTGAAAGTGGTTCAATCGACTATACTTGGCATGATCCAGATACTGATGAAAAACATACAGTAGATATTACTAAGATGACAGAAAAGGAAATCCAGAAGGAAATTCGTGGTCGTAAGATTGCGATGGTCTTCCAGGATCCAATGACTTCTCTAGACCCAACAATGACAATTGGTAAACAGATTATGGAACCAATGATGTATCATTATGGAACATCTAAAGAAGAAGCATATAAAAAGGCTGTAGAGCTTCTTGAAGAAGTAGGAATCACAAATGCAGAAAAACGTATGAAGAACTACCCTCATCAGTTATCTGGTGGTATGAGACAGCGTGTTGTTATCGCAATCGCTTTATCTTGTGATCCATATGTATTAATCTGTGACGAACCTACAACAGCCCTAGATGTAACTATCCAGGCTAAGATCCTTGAATTAATTCAGGACTTACAGAAGAAAAAAGGTATTTCAGTTATTTATATCACACATGACTTAGGTGTAGTTGCTAAGGTAGCTGACTTTGTAAACGTTATGTATGCAGGTAAGATTGTAGAAACAGGTTCTATCGAAGATATCTTCTACAGACCTTTACATCCATATACTTGGGGTCTTTTATCAGCAATGCCTGATTTAAATACTGATGATCCAGAATTATATACAATTCCTGGTTCACCACCAAACGTTACAAAAGAAATCAAAGGTGATGCATTCGCACCACGTAATAAATATGCATTAAATATCGATAAGAGAATTGAACCACCTATGTTCAAAGTAGAAGGTTCTACAACTCATAAGGTAGCCAGCTGGTTAATGCATCCAAATGCGCCAAAGGTAGAAATGCCTGAAGCATTAAGAAAGAGAATCGATAACATGATGAAAGAAGGTGTACCAAGTAATGGACAAGAATAGTCAGACTCCAATTCTTGAAGTCAAGAATTTAAAACAGTATTTCTATCCAAGTAGAAAGTTTACTGTAAAAGCCGTTGATGGTATTTCATTCAAAATCATGCCAGGTGAAACATATGGTTTAGTAGGTGAATCTGGTTCAGGTAAATCTACTACTGGTCGTGCTATTATTAGATTATATGATCCAACTGATGGTCAGATTATTTTCGAAGGTGAAGATATCACTGGTAAGATGTCTAATAAAGCTCTTAAGACATTACGTACTAAGATGGCTATGATTTTCCAGGATCCAATGGCTTGTTTAAACCCTCGTAAGAAGGTTATTGATATTATTGCTCAGGGTCTTGATATTCATCATGATTATAAAGATGAAAAAGAAAGAGAAGAAAAGGTTTATAAGATTCTTGAAATGGTAGGTTTATCAAAAGAACATGCTAACCGTTTCCCACACCAGTTCTCTGGTGGTCAGAGACAGCGTATTGGTATCGCAAGAGCCTTAATTATGAACCCTGATCTAATTATTGCCGATGAAGCAATCTCAGCCCTAGACGTATCTATTCAGGCACAGGTTGTAAACCTAATGAAGAAGATGCAGAAAGAAACAGGTGCTGCTTACTTATTTATCGCTCATGACTTATCAATGGTTAAATACATCTCTGATAGAATTGGTGTATTACATTTAGGTCACTTAGTAGAAACAGGAACTGCAGATGAAATCTTTAGTAATCCTCTCCATCCATATACAAGATCATTATTATCTGCTATCCCTCATTCTAACCCAAGAGTAGAGAAGGTAAGAAAATCATTCTCTTATGATTATGAAACAAGCGGTCTTGATTATGCAGCTGGTACTCAGCATCAGATTACTGAAACACACTTTGTATTAGGCACTGATGAAGATGTTGAACAGTTCAAGAAAGATGCAGCAAACTTCAAATTATAACATCAAAAGACTATGACACTTATGTGTGATAGTCTTTTTTATGCTCAAAAAATGTTGAGGTACTACACTTTTACGTTGTAAAAAGTGTAGTGGTAGCACATTTCTTCGTTGTAAAAAGTGTAGTGATAACACATTTTTTCGCTGTAAAAAATGTGAAAAGGTGATATAAAGGAATAATAAGGCAGGTGTCTCTATGTATCGATACGCAATAGAAAAATTATTCAAATGGAAAGAAAAGCTAAATCGTAAGCCAATGATTATACATGGTGCAAGACATGTAGGTAAAACATGGCTGGTCAACTACCCACGACCTAAAGGTCATGGGCTTGTAACTGCCCAGTCGTATTAACGGTTTACACCTCCGACCTTTAACCCCAATAGATATTGCTATCTAAAGTGGC
>NZ_DAWDDM010000151.1:0-4773 GCF_052354645.1 Catenibacterium sp. | reverse complement strand
TTCCTTGGGTGTACCAAGTCTTTCTACGACTTCATCATATGTCATATCATGAGAACCATCATCAATATTATCTATGAGTTTTCTTATATATTCTTTTTCAGATTTACCATAAGAAGCAAATAGATACTTACATTGTTTAATGTACTTTTTAACACTTTTATTATAAGTCATGATCTTCCTCCATAAATGTATCAATAATACTTGTCATCTCTTTGTATTCTTTATATATGCCCTCTAGGTACTCTTTTCCAGATGGCTCCAAATGATAATATATTCTTGTCATTCTCTTTCCAACAAGCTTTTTCTCACTTGATATATAGCCTAGATCTTCAAACTTATAAAGAACAGGATACATACTTCCTTCTTTGATATCTATCTTACCATTTGTAAGTTCTTTAATGGAATGAGTGATCTCATACCCATAACAATCTCTTATTGAAAGAATCTTAAGAAATAACATTTCTAGTTTAAAAAAGTTATTATTCTTTTTTGGCATAAGGCTACCTCCATAGAAAATAGTAACATGAATATATTTGTTAGACAATATATAGAAAAACTATATAGTAGTTGACGAATACATAACCGCATGATAATATTTAATTATAGTAAACGTTTACATTATCACGAAGAATAGGAGGATAAAGGAAATGAAAAATAATGTAAAAAAAATCTTGATTGTTTTATCATGCATTTTTACTTGTGTATTACCTGTAAATGTATTTGCAGCTGAAGATGAAGTATTGGAGTGTATTACAGATTTTCTATCTACTTGCCAAATTACATCAGAAAATTTATCTGTTTCTGAATCAGTACCTACGTATAAAGATGGAAAAATATTAACAACTGATACCAATTATATAATATTTAGTGAAAATCATGTTATAGGAATACTAACAGAAACGAAGGGCATATTTACTTATATGGATTTAACAGACAAATCTATTAGTAACTATGCAGTTAATAAAGTTCATGCAATTGAGTATGATGGAATAGATATTCTAATTTATGTGGATGATTCTACTTATAGAATATCAAAAGATGAAATGATTAAAGATAAAGAACTTAAATATGGTGCATCGAAATTAAAAACGGAAAAAATATACTTGATGCAAACTCGTTCTAGTTCAAAATATTTAAGCATTCCAAAGTATAAACAAGACACAAACTATACATGTTGGGCAACTTGTATTAGTAGTGTTGCAAAATATAAAGGAAAGCCATATACGGCTCCAAGTACAATTTCAAGAAATCATGGAATTGATCCAAATAAACGTGGTGCAACTATTGGTGAAACTCAATTGGCAATGAGTAGTCAATTCGGAATCAAATCAACTGTGATATCACAAGGACCAAGTGCAATGGAATTAATTAATCTCATTAATGCAAATAAGCCTGTAATTACAGGTTTTAAATCTTCACAAAATGGACATATGTGTGTTATAAGAGGTTATGCTGAAGGAAGCTCTTATCTTACTGTTTCATATTTAGATCCTTCAAGTGCAACCTATAAGACTTCTCAAGTAACAACTGATAGAAAAATACAGTTTAAAGTAGGCAATTTAACTTACACAAGTGCAACTTATTTGAAATTAAGTTAATGGTAATTAGTTTCTTAGTTCATATTTTAACTTAAACTATTAATTATAAAGGAGATCATATGAAATCTAAAAAAACTATTGTAACTATTATTGTTTGTTTATTAATTGCTGTTGTTGCTGTGTTTGTAGTACCTAGTTCTAATTCTTATCTATTAGAAGTCACTGCAAGTGGAGAAAAGAAGAAAGAATATTCTTTATATAAATCAACTTCTATTTCTAATAAGCTTAAAGATGTTGATTTTGTTGATCATCTGCCTGATGGTATACAAAAATATGATGAGAGTAAAATGCGTTATGGTTCGCCTTCGTATACAGTTATATTAAAGGAGAATGCATATCGTTTTTACAGAATATCTAATAGTTCAGATGTACTTGTAACTAAATCAAATAAGAGTGATGATTCCAAAATAAAAGAATATGCTAGAGTAGATAAAGATAGTTTTAAGAAACTTGCATCATCAACAAATTATGTTGATTACGATCAACTAGATTACTGGAATTAGAAATAATTTAAAGTAGAGCTTACAGGTGGCTATCCTTTTAAATTATTTCTAATAAAATAAAACCTTTCGCTTGTATTATTTTAAAGCGAAAGGAGAGTATAATTCTCTTAGTTTATGAAATGTATTGGTGTATTTAAAGTAATGATTTACTTAGACAGAGTGTTAATTTTTGAAAATACTTCAGCCATTTTCACATTAAATATAAATAGTTTATCATTTGATTTTATATATAAATACTTACTATCTTCTACATCGTTACATGATATCAAATAATAATCTCCATATTCGTTATTATTGAACCATCCGGCAGTGTAATTTTTATTAAATTGTCCTTTTACTTTCTTACCAAAATTAAATTGATCGATGTATTTTATCTCATTAATCTCTGAATAATAAATGTTATCTTCACTACATAATGGTGCCTTTATAGATATTTTTTCATTATCATAATTTACCACCGGTTCAGACTGAAAATCTACTATAGTAAAAGCAATTATCATAATAGGAAAAATAAGAATGAAAACAGAAATTAATTTGCTCATTTTTTTGACATTTTCTAACGCCTCGGTTAATAAATTTTGTAGGTCTCAATGTATTGGTTTTAGTATATCAGTCAGTCACATTTGCACATATTGACTTTAAATTAAGCGTGAACTATAATAATTGTGAACGATGGAACAACCAGTAAGCGGTTGTCCTTGGGTTTTATATGATTGAAATGACTATCTCAAACTTTTCCCGAGGCTGAGGTAGTTATTTTTTTGCACTTTTATCTATAATGATAAGAAGTAACTTTACAATGATTCCTATAATAGACACAATAAATGCTAACGATGTTAACACCACCATGACTGTTTCATATGTTGTCTTTGCGCATCACCTCCGTTTTTCAGATTTTCCCAAAACTTCTAGGAATGTGAATTTCGAAGGATTGCGTACCTTCGTCATGACGACCAAGGATAACCACCTACCGTATACGGTTGTTCCACATAAGAATTATAGCATATAAGCATATAACTGTAGGAAGTTATTAAGTATTAGAAGAAATAAAAAACCTATGAGAGAGCTACTCTCGTAGGTTTTCATATATAAACGAACTTTATGTTCGATTTATTCCTGAAAAAGCTTCTATTAAGTTCTTTTCTGTTTGTGTTCCTGCATATTTATTAGCCAAATGTATTCTCTCCTTTCATTCTTTGATAGGAATAATTCCTATTTATGTTCTAACTTTTGTTCTTTCTTTTATCAATTAAAAAACGAGAAAGAGAATTTCTCCTCTGATCACTAACATGATTGCAATAGAAAATGAACTCATATATGGAGAGGACTTAGTGATAGACATATTTCTATGTGCATTTTAATCACACTCTTTTTTTAGAATCAGCTTTTTATTTTGGAACAAATTGATCTTATTTGTATCTTCTTATTATACTATCTCTTGGATTATCTAAATGATATTCTTTAGCCCACTTTCTAAAATGTCGATTAATATATTTATTAAGTTGAACCATATCTCGTTTATTAAGATAGATGTCAACTAATCCAAGAGGATCTTCTAATGGATAATCTTTAATTCTTTCCATCATTTGATAAACAACTTCATTGTTCATAATTTGAAAAGAATAAGTATCATATTGTGTAATAACATCTAAATCCACATAATAATTCATATATACTTCCATGAATCTCATAAGTCCAATCGAACTGGACATTGATAGTTTAAAGCATTTGACATCACTGTATTTTATTTCTGTCTGAACATATTGAAGAAAATCTTTATAAAAATATAAACGATCATAAATCGTTCCATAATCTAAAACATTATCTACTGCTATTTTAACTTTTTTTCTTTTAATATAATTATTAATTTTTTCATCTATATGATCTAAATCAAGTTGTCGTTGTTTTATCAAATCTTTTTTATTTTCCAAAACATCTCTAATTGATTTCTGTTTATTAATAATCTGTTTGATTTCTTCTATAGTGACGTCCATCTCTCTTAATAGGAGAATAAACTTAATTTTTGAAATATCATCTTGATTATAACATCGATAATTATTGTTATCTCTTGATGGTTTCACTAAACCTTCATTTTCATAATAAATTAACGTTTTCTTTGTAATATCTAACATTTCTTCTACTTCATGTGTTGTCATAACTATCACCTCTACTCATATTAAACAGTATGACCTTAGGATATAGTCAAGTATTTCTTACAATAAAGAAAAATATAAGACAACATACATATTTGAATAACTTCCATCTTTTAATCTAAACCCTTGTGGGATCATACCAACTTCTTTAAACACTAACGATTTATAAGTGTGTAAAGCTGATTTATTACTTTCAACAATAGCATTAAATTGCATACCTCTAAAATCTGATTCTTTGGCTATTTTAATAGAATGGTCCCCTAAATGATTATTCGCGCGTAATTGAACTGGTAGTCGCAGACCTATGCACCACTCCTGTCGCATTAAGTGCACCACCTGAATATTACGGAGTGGCAAGGCCACTCCATACGGTAAAATTAGTCCATACGTTACGCTAGAGAAGTCCAGTGAATCCGTTAAACAAGTCCATCATATTTAATATAAAGATTTGCATCTCGTGGTTATAAAATGGATTTGATAAGTAATAAATACTTATCAAATCTTGCAACTAGGAGGTGT
>NZ_DAWDDM010000150.1:0-4821 GCF_052354645.1 Catenibacterium sp. | reverse complement strand
ATCCATAAATCATCCCTCTCTTACATATCGATATAATTTTATCATATTTTCCAAGTCATTTCATTATGGAATCGTGAAACACTATTAAAAAATACACATATGTATATTTCTTTTTGTGAAAATCTTTACTCTTTCTTAAAAATAGGAATATGATTGTATTGTTTAGGGAGGGTAAAAGATGAATGAAAGTACAGATTTAATTAATGGAAAGATATGGAAAGCCATCCTCTGGTTTTCTATTCCAATGTTAGTGGGGAATTTATTTCAACAGCTCTATAATACTGTAGACTCCTATGTTGTAGGGAACTTTGTAAGTTCAGGTGCCCTTGCAGCAGTTGGGCAATCTACACCAATCATTAATACTCTTGTTGGTTTCTTTACTGGTCTTGCGACAGGTGCTGGAGTAGTCATTGCCCAATATTTTGGTGGCAATCATTTAAATAAGATGAAAAAAGCAATTCATACTTCAATTGCCTTAACTCTTATTTTATGTGTATTATTCACTATTCTAGGTATCGGATTATCAAAACAAATTTTAATTCTTATTGGTTCTCCTGATTCAGTCATGGCTCCTGCTTCTCTATATTTACGTATTTATTTTGGTGGCATTTCTTTTGTATGTATTTATAATATGGGATCTGGTATATTACGTGCTGTAGGTGATTCTAAAACTCCTTTATACTATTTAATTGTTGCATCTATTATAAATATTATTTTAGACTTTGTTTTTGTATTATATTTTCATATGGGTGTTGCCGGTGCTGGATGGGCTACTTTTATTGCCCAGGGAATCAGTGCATTACTTGTTATGATCAAATTAGTATTTTCTAAAGAAATCTATAAAGTAGAGTTTAAAGATATTTCTATCGATATGCCTATTTTAAAGAAGATTATTGAAATAGGAATCCCTACTGCCCTTCAGCAGTCCATTGTATCTTTTAGTAATGTCATTGTACAATCTTATATTAATTCATTTGGTGCAAATGCAGTGGCTGGTTATACTTCTTATGTTAAAATCGATGGATTCCTACAGCTGCCAATTCAAAGCTTTGCGATGGCTATTACGACTTTTACTGGACAAAACATTGGTGCGCATGCCATAGATCGTGTTAAGAAAGGTCTTCGTACAACAATGGCAATGACTTTTGGAGTAACAACTATGGGAGTGCTTATTATTTATATATTTGGAGAACAATTAGTAGGTATCTTCTCTAGTGATCCCGAAGTGATTAAATACGGTTATTTAATGGCACGAATATTCGCAGCAGGTTATCTTACATTACCTGTCATACAGATTATATCTGGTGCATTAAGAGGTGTTGGTTTATCAAATATTCCTATGTATTTCATGGTAGGTACTTTTGTCTTTTTAAGACAGATTTATCTTGCGATTGCAGTACCTTTAACTCATAACATTGGTATTGTATTTGCAGGATGGCCAGTTACATGGGTAATCTGTATGATTGGTTTACTTATTTATTACTTCCGTGTACATTGGTTAGATCATGTATAAGAATATCGGTATTATTCCGATATTCTTTTTTTGTAGTGGTATAATTGATATTGGACTGAATATCCATAAGAAAACTTATAGTTTAAGTGCTGGTTTAAAGGAATCAGGTGAAGTATTTTCTGAGACTAGGATTCCAGCTGATTCTGATTTTATTATCAAGCAGGCTACCCTGACCATTTTTTATACTAGAAGCTTGCAGAAAGAGGTAACATATGATTAAAACAATTCTAGGTGATATCACAAAAGTGTCAGATGTAGAGGCTATTGTGAATGCAGCGAATAATCTTCTTTTAGGTGGTGGAGGCGTAGATGGCGCAATCCACAAGGCTGCTGGAGATGAACTACTTAAAGAATGTAGAACACTTCATGGATGTGAGACAGGCGAAGCTAAAATTACAAAAGCATATAACCTTCCTTGTGATTATGTGATTCATACTGTTGGACCAATATGGTATGGTGGAAATCATAATGAAGAAGAATTACTGGCTAATTGCTATTACAATTCTATGAAGCTTGCAATGGAGCATGGTATTAGAAAGATTGCCTTCTCTTCTATTTCTACTGGTGTCTATCATTTCCCGGTTGAAAAAGCGGCGCATATTGCACTCGAGACAGTATCTCAATTCTTAAAAGAACATACTAATGATTTTGATTTGGTAGAATGGGTTCTCTTTGATTCTCATACTCAATCTGTATATGAAGCAGAATTGAAGAAATTTATGTAGTTTTCATCAACTTTTATTTGACTTTCACTACTTTATTAAGTATAATCAGACTCGCAATAAAATGAATAGCGGTACATAACAGTCGTGCAGCTACGTTCTTGACTTAGGGATGCAAAGTATCTTACCGCAAGAGAAATGCTTAATAAGAACATACGCAGGGTGAGTTATGAATTGTTATTGTTTTATGCAAATAAAACAATAAGGAGGTAACGTCAATGGCACGTTATACAGGCCCAATCTGGAAAAAGTCTAGAAGACTTGGTTTCTCAGTATTGGAAAACGGAAAAGAATTAAACAAGAGACCTTATGCTCCAGGTCAGCATGGTCAGAAGAGACACAAGAGCACTGAATATGGTCTTCAGTTAGCAGAAAAGCAGAAAGTAAGACATATGTATGGTATTAACGAAAAGCAGTTCCACAACACTTTCAACCGCGCTTCTAAGATGGAAGGTGTAACTGGTTCAAACTTCTTATTCTTACTTGAATCAAGATTAGACAACGTAGTTTATAGAATGGGATTTGCAACTACTCGTAGAGCAGCTAGACAGTTAGTAAACCATGGTCATATTTTATTAAACGGTATCAAGACTGATATCCCTTCATGTAAAGTAAATCCTGGTGACGTTATTACTGTTAAGGAAAGATCTCAGCAGTTAGATGTTATCAAGACAGCTTTAGAAGCTCAGACTCATGTTCCTGGCTTCGTTGAAGTAGATGCTGAAAAGAGAACTGGTAAGTTCACTAGACTTCCTGAAAGATCTGAATTAAATCAGGAAATCAACGAACAGCTAATCGTCGAATACTATAACAGACTTGGTTAATTCTATTAGCAGCCTTAGGGCTGCTTTTTTATTGGAGTAGATATGAATGCAACATTTAATTTAGTCATGGATATTATTGGCACGATTGCTTTCGCAATTTCTGGTGTTATGGTTGCGAGTAAAAAAAAGATGGATTTGTTTGGTATAAATATTCTTGCACTATGTACAGCAGTTGGTGGAGGGATGGTCAGAGATGTACTGATTGGTGTCACTCCCCCTGTTATGTTTAGAAATCCAATCTTTGTAATCATTGCATTAGTGACTGCCAACTTGACAATTTTAATATTATATTTTCATAAGAAAACAACTAGAAAGAGTATTGAATCTCTAACAACTCAATTATTATTTATCTTTGATACTTTAGGTCTTGCTGCATTCACAATGGATGGAGTGAATGCAGGTATGGCAGTTCATACAGGAATATTTCTTCCTGCCTTCCTTGGTGTGATGACAGGTGTAGGTGGAGGTATTATCCGTGATGTTCTCGCAAATGAATTACCGCAGGTATGTGTGAAACAGATCTATGCATCTGCTTCCATCGTTGGTTCCATCATTACATGTTTATTCATAAAGTATGGAGAAACAAATACTGCAGTTATATTAGGCTTTATTATAGTTGTACTTATTAGAGTACTTGCAGCCCATTATCGATGGGATTTACCAACAATTGAATACTATGAAGACAAACAAAAATAGGTTCTCGCGTGAGAACCTATTTTTTTGCATCATCATCAATACCTGACTGAATATTTGTACAGTCCATTAAAGAGTTAATAAGCTGTGCACGATTACGTTTAGTCATTGGGACCTTTTCACCTGTTGTAAGTTCTACATAATCATGACCAAATAAACGAATATATTCTCTATTAATCGTATAGCTTCTATGAATCTTAAAAAATTGTGTACCGAGTAACTCTTCCATCTTATTAAAAGAGACAGTACATGTAATTTCACCTTTACTTGTATATATAACTGTGTTGTGCTGGAATGCCATTACATAATGTATATCCTTTAAAGGAATTAAACATGTGTGTTTACTTTTATCATTTACTAAGATTGTTTTATCTGGTTCTATCAGTTTTTTAACCATATCCTTATAATACTGATATGTAGTAGAACCCATCTTATGAGGGAATACTTCTCCTTCTTCTAGTTTTCCTATGTAATCTGGTATATTCATATATACAATACGTCCTTCTCTTTCCTTATCAATAGACCAGACGAATGTACATCTTTGTTTTTCATGAATCATTTCTAATGATTTTATATCAGTCATAAGAAAAAAGCGTCCAACAATAATACATATGTTCTGCTGATTAAAAACACATTGTAAATCAATATGTGTCAATTCACTTTCTGAGCATCCATTCATAACTGAATATAAATAATTCACTAATTCATTTTTGCTAGAATAATATTGACTTGGATCAGCACCACAATAAAAAACATCATCGTCTAGATAATGGCTTAATAAACTCATATCCTTATGCCAAAATGTTTGTAAAATTTCTGTACTTGTACCAATTAAATCATTTACCACTTTTTTTCTCATATATATCACCACTATTAATTTACCAAAAATAATATTATAAGTCTCATACTTATGTATAAAAAGTTTTTTTATTGCACGAAAAGTATTCTTTAGACTTTAATTTATTTAAATATGTAAATCATACCCCATTATTTTCGGTTTTTAGTAAGTATTTTTATGACTTCACTTGTATTTTCTAATGTTTTATAATATTTGTTACTTATATAATAC
>NZ_DAWDDM010000149.1:0-4831 GCF_052354645.1 Catenibacterium sp. | reverse complement strand
TAACTTTAGAGACAATATGTGAGTAGAACATATATTCATTCTTTTCGTGATCATTCAACTCTTTAAACTTTATTGCTTGATTTAAATTATCTATATGTACTTTAGCAATAGAGTAGAAGTTTAGAGTAAGTTCAATTTCTTCATTAGAATAAACCATTGCCTACTTACTCCTCTTCTTATAAATTGTAAAACGTTTTACATATGTATTATATTATATTTAATCGACACAATTGTGCTTTTATGATTGTTATAATGTATTAAATTAATTGTTCCACTTTATTACAACTATCAATTCTACATATTTGAACATATCATCCAATAGTCAGTCAAAAAACATTTCTTTAGATGAAGCAATTTAACCTTCCGTAAAATATGAGTTCAAGTTGTTATAACAATGGGAGTCATAAAAAACTGTTATGAAATACAGGCACAGCTAAGATCATGAAATGATCAACCTTATCAGAATGAATAATCAATCGAAATAGAAAATCATAATTAGTAATATATATCATCGTTATTTGGTGCATTTGATACTTATCCATGTTAAAATTAATATATTATAAATAGCGAGGTATCAAATAATGGAAACATTAACTGTCAAAAACAATAAAATAGATTATTCAACTCTTAAAAAAGTGATCTTTTACTTCTTTCCTACATACTATATATTGTTACTAGTGACCATATTCTGTGGTGCATTAATTGCTTTGTTTATAAATCTGTCTACAAGAGATGTTGTTTACATTATAGGATGCATTATTATATTACTAATGGTACCTACAGCCCTCTTATTCAACGAAAAAATAATCGCAAAAAAATGCATAAATCAACTTAATGATTTATATCACACAGATGTGATTTTCTATGATCTAGTCTTTGGTGAAGATAAGTTAACCTCAATTGAATACTCATCAAAAAATGAAGTTCCCATGAAATACAAGAATATTAAAAAAATAATAGAAACTAAAGATGTTGTATTATTTACAAGTAATGCAGGCTTTAAAATCTATTTTGAAAAGAAAAATGCCAGTAATGAAGATATTGAGAGATTACATGCATTTTTTGATAAGCAGAACATCACTTGGAAAAAATCAATTCTATAGTAAAGAAAACCTCTTTGATTCTCATATCAAAGAGGTTTTCTAATGCTTATAATTCTACTTTCTTACCGCCATACTTTCTTACTTTAAGAATATGACAAGAACCTTCACCAAAATACTTTTCAATTTCAGTCTTATATGTTTCTACATAATCATCTTCTACAAAGGCCTGGATCGTACCTGCAAATCCACCACCATGTACTCTACATACACCTTTATTACTTAGGATATCTTCCGATAAACCTAAAGCAATAGAAACTGCCTGGTTTGTTTCATCATGGTTAGAATAGATATTCTGTAGGTATTTATAAGAACTGTCTCCTGATGATTTGATGACTGACTTGAATGTATCAAAATCATTGTTCTTTAAGGCAGATACTGCTTTTTCTACTCTTGCATCTTCCTTAAAGAAGTGTAATGCACGAATGACACAGCGGTCACTCATCTTTTCACGTAATTCAGGAATATGTGCTTTAAATTCATCTTCTGATACTTCTCTTAAGAATTCTTTTCCAAAGAAGTGTGCTACTTCCTTCATTTCTGTAGGAATGGCTGCATAATCATCAGTTAAGTCTGCATGAGATGCATGAACATCTACAATACATAAACTATGATGGAATGAAGAGAAATCAACATCTACTTTTTCTACAACAGGATGATCATTGTCTTTAAAGTCAATATGAATAAGAGCACCTACTGAACTTGCACACTGGTCCATTAATCCACATGGTTTACCAAAATAGACGTTTTCTGTATACTGACCAATCTGTGCAATCAATACTGGACTCACTGTCATATCATTATATAAACCTGATAATACAGTACCAATCATGACTTCAAATGCTGCTGATGAAGAAAGACCAGAACCCTGTAATACTTCACTTGTCATATAAGCTTCAAAACCACCAATATGAAGACCTAATTCCTTAAAGCGTGCAAGAGTACCTCTAATTAATCCTTCTGAAGTACCTTCTTCTTCTGCTTTCTTTTCTAAGTCATCTACAGCTACAGCCTTTAAATCATAATCATCAGATAATACCTTAATTTCACCATCTCTAGGTGCTGTAATCGCAATAATATCTAAATTAATTGCAGCAGCTAATACTTCCCCATGCTGGTGATCTGTATGGTTACCAGATACTTCACTTCTACCTGGTGCTGAGAATACTTCTACTTCCTTATCACCATAAAGTGAGATGAACTTTTCAATAGCTGCAATATATCTTTCTTTCTGAGTATCTAATAAAGATTCATCTACATAAATATCAGTTAATAAAGCATCTGCCTTACCATTTCTAATATCTTCAATAATCTGTGTTGCAAGTTTCATTATTTAATTACCTCTAAACAATAAGATGTCTGTGCATCAAATGTTTCTCCCTTTCTTAAAATAGTGCTTGGATTCTTTTCAATATGAATAGCGTCTGGTAAGTTCTGTGTTTCAATACATACTGCATCTCTCGCATTATAAGGTTCACCATTCTTACCAATACGTCCATCTAGATAGTTTGCGGTATAGATCTGTGCTCCTGGTAAAGTAGTAGATACTGTTAATCTTCTACCACTTTCTTCATCTTCTAATACAACTTGGTTCTTATCTGTAGTAAAGAAGAAATGATGGTCAAAACCATTACCAAGTTTTAATTGTGGATGATCTACTTCTACACGTTCACCAATCTTTGCAGGTATTCTAAAGTCAAATGGAGTACCTTCTACAGCTTCCTTTTCACCTGTAGCAAGACCATCTGCATCTACATGTTCATAATAATCAGCATCAATCTTTAAAGTGTGATTATAGATATTATGTTTATGTCCTGATAAGTTGAAATATGAATGGTTAGTAATATTAATTAAAGTATCCTTATCACTCGTAGCATGATAAGAAATAGTTAATGTAGTACCCTCTAAATGATAAGTAGCACTAAAATCCATATTACCTGGATAACCTTCTTCTCCATCCTTTGCATAATAAGTAAACTTAATAGTATAGTCATCTAAGATTTCATAATCAAAGATCTGATAACTAAATCCTTTAATACCACCATGTAAACTATTAGGACCATTATTAATAGGTAAATGATATGTTTCACCATTTAACTCAAATGTTCCTTTTCCAATTCTATTCGCAACTCTACCTACTAATGCACCTAGATAAGCATCTAGAGTCTGATATTGATTAAAGTCATCATAACCTAATACAACATCACCTTTTACTCCATTCTTATCTTCAACAATCATCTTAATAATAGTACAACCAAATGTTGAGACAACCACTTCCATCTCTTCATTCTTTAATGATAAATTTTCAATATTTCCAATTTTTTCTATTACTTCTATCACATTTATTCACCTCATCTTCGGAAACATAGATAATTCATACCTATTACTTAATATATTTTATCATGTTATGAATAATTATGTATACGCTTTCTAGAAAAAGTGAAGATTTAATAGACTTTTCTTTGAGTTGTAAAGAGCGTATGTCTTTTATACAGGAAAATATGTCTCTTAAGCACAAAATATAGACTATTTAATGATAATAATATATTATTTAAGTAGTAGAAGAGGATGGAATACTCTAAATTTAAAGATGTGACATAATAGAAAAAAGGTTTAATACAATCGAGGTGAATAATATGATGAACTTTCTTCTAGCTTTGTATAGCAGTTTATTAATCAAAATCCTGCCATTATTAGTTGTATCGCTGTTACTTACATTCCTATTAGTTAAAGCTAAAATGCCAAAACTTTTCTACCTTCTCATAGTTATAGAAGTAATCGCAATATCTGTACTACACTATAGCACTGTTGTCACATCAATATGCTTATATATGGAGACAAAAGCCTGGATTATACTCTCTCATATGGCTATCTTTATTGGTATATATTTAATGATTCCTATTCTTTCAATCATCCTCTATAGAGTATTAAGAAAAAAGAGTATAAGTGGACCCCATGTTAAGGACATTAATAAAAAAGCACTTAATTAGAAATAAAGATATCCTCTAGGTGTAATAACCAAGAGGATATTTTTACGTACTATGTTTTTAATGCACTTTTTCCAATTCACTACTTGTTTCAGATCTAGTTTGATATAATATCTTTGTTATCGTCCTCCTTGAAAGGGGGTGATACATTTTTTTTGAGTTTATCATAACCGTCATGGCGGGTGTTCTCACATACTACATCTGCAAATGGTTAGACGAATTTTTTAAACGATAACTAGCCTAGTGTTAACCCACTCTAAAAGTTAGAAAAGGTAAGGATCCACCAATCCTTACCTTTTCGTTTGATGCATTTCGTTTTTTGAATTCAGTTGAAGTTTAACACTTAACCACTTCATAGTCAAGTCGTCGTAGCATAAAAACGATATAAGTCATAGTAGCATAAAAATGATATAAGTAATTATTTCACTTCATTTTCATATGCTTATAGTTTGATGTTCGACTTTTTCATAACCGTCATGGTGGGTGTTCTTACCTACTACATCTGCAAATGGTTAGACGAATTTTTCAAACGATAACTAGCCTAGTGCTAAACCACTCTAAAAGTTAGAAAAGATAATGATATGCCGATCCTTACCTTTTCGTTTGATGCATTTTGATTTCTGAATTCATTTGAAGTCTAACACTTAACCACTTCATAGTCAAGTCGTTACTGCATAGAAACCACAGGAGTCTGATTCCAATGTGATAATGTCTCAATGTATCCAAGTTGATAATGTCCCAATT
>NZ_DAWDDM010000148.1:0-4980 GCF_052354645.1 Catenibacterium sp. | reverse complement strand
GAACCGATGGTCGAAGAGTTGCAGTCTTCTGCCTTACCAACTTGGCTATGGAACCATTGCTTCATGGCGCTCGTATAATATACTATGGATTTTAGATAATTGCAAGAGTTTTTAAGAAAAAAGTTGAAAAAAGTGTATAAAATATAATTCATTTCTTCCATGAGAAAACCTGATAATCGGTTTTGTGATGGAATAATCAATATAATTTACATTTCTAATATAAATCACATAATTCTCTTAAAATTAGTAGTCATAATAGAAAACAAGGAGTGATAATTATGTATAAAGAAATAATTTTATCTGTAATTAAAACCTCATTACCATTAATGATTGTTTTGATTATATTACAATATATATTTAGAAAACAATCTACATGCATATTAATAGAATTTAATGTCGCTTATTCAATTGTTCGTATGATGCCTTTAGTTAGTTCTATGCATACTCTAGGTATAAAAGGAATTATAACACTTATAATATGTTTTCTGTTTTTGAATATGAGTACATTGCTGATGTATCGTATTCATAGTCTCAATCTATAAAGAACTAACATTTATTAGTATTTCTACTTGCAGAATATCTCTGATACAATGAACTCACGCAAAAGGGAGATAATTAAGATGAATAGATATGATTATGTAGGTAGTTTCTTAAGACCTGAGAATCTTAAGAAGGCAAGAAGAGATTTTGAAAATAATACAATTAATGCAGAAGAATTAAAGAAGGTAGAAGATGAGTGTATTACAGAACTTATTACTAAGATTAAAGAATTAGGTTATCATACAATCACTGATGGAGAATTTAGACGTTCTACATGGCATTTAGATTTTATGTGGGGATTTAATGGTGTAGAACATAAAAAGACAATAGAAGGTAATACAACATTTGATGGTGAAGCAGCAATGATTGATGATACTTATGTCACAGGAAAAATCAGTTGTGATCATCATCCTTTCATAGAACATTTCAAATTTGTAAAACAGTTTGAAGATGAAAATACAGTAGCCAAACAGACTATCCCTTCACCAGGGCAGTTCTATGCTTATTTTACTGGTGCACAGCTACTTAGAAATACATTAAGTATTTATGAAAATGAAGAGGCTTTCGCAAAGGATGTAGTTAAAGCTTATGTTGAGTTTATTCATGAAATTTATGATGCAGGATGTCGTGTGTTACAGTTTGATGATTGTGTATGGGGTGGTATGGTCAATCCAAAGCTTGCATGTGGCCTTACAGGACGATCTGGTGACGCATTAAAAGACTATAAAAAGAGATTATTAGAACTTAATAATGAAGTAGTTGCACAAAGTCCAAAAGATTTAGAAATTAATACACATGTATGTCGTGGTAATTATCATTCTACATTCTTTAGTTCAGGTGCTTATGATAGTGTGGCTGATCTATTATTTGGTGAAGAGAATGTGAATGCATACTACTTAGAATATGATGATGAAAGATCAGGAGGATTCAAGCCTCTTGCAAAAGTATCTGGTGATAAGAAGGTTGTCTTAGGATTAATCACTACTAAACGTCCAGAATTAGAAGATAAAGAAAAAGTGATTCAGAGAATTAAGGAAGCAAGCAAGTATATTCCTCTTGAACGCTTATCATTAAGCCCACAATGTGGTTTTGCATCTTGTGAGATTGGTAATAAACTGACAGAAAAAGAACAATGGGCTAAATTAAAACTTGTAAAAGAAATCGCAGAAGAAGTATGGGGTTAATAAGAATCCTCTAGGAGATCCTAGAGGATTCTTTTGTGTCTTGTAGTATATTAATGGATACAATATAATTTATGTATAAGAGGTGAACAGATATGATAGAAACTATAATTAGATATATAGTTATTGCGATTGTGCTAGGTGTTGTTGGTGAAGTGATATCTCATTTATCTAGTAAAATGATTGATGAGAACATAAGTACTACACATTATAGAGTCAAAGCACCAGCAGTGTTGAAGTATGCCTGTATGTCACAGTTCATTCTAGGATTGATTATGTTTCTTGTATTTAGTTATTTTTATCTGAAAGGCAATGAAACAGTAGAAATGGGACATCTGTATTTTTCTTCTATCTTTGGAGCTATTGGCTTATATGGTGTGGCCTGGGCATCTATATGGGGTGTAAAAGTAGATGATTCGCAATTAGAGATACATAGAATATTTCATGTTAAGAAGGTATTATGTATCACTGATATTAGACAAGTAATCATTGATAAGAAGGATGCAATGATCTTGTATGATAAGATGGGAAAGAAATTGATTAAGATAGATGCTTTATCGGATCATTATGATCATTTACTGAATCTATTAAAGTCACAAAATATAGAAATATCAAATAAGCACCTTAAATAAGGTGTTGTCAAAGGCTTACTTAACGCATCTAAGAATCATTTCTACTATAATTGAAATATAGAAGGGAGGTATTCTTATGTGGGATGATGTTGCAGGTAAAGCTTCACATGTTAATAGAGATAAGTATGTTGTATTGCAGGTGGTACTTACTGAAAAGTTTCTAGGTACAGGATCTGGTACAAAGAGTTTGACGAATCTACAGGCTGAAATCAATAAGCAGGCTGAAAAAGGATATAGGTTACACACTATTTCTACTTCATCTTCTGGATCAAAAGGATTCCTTGGAGGAGATAAGATTCAGGCAACAATGGTATTTGAAAGAATAGATTAAAAAATGAGCTGTAACGCATATGTTACAGCTCATTTATTTTATAGTTTTGCGGCTTTTTGGAAGAAGTAGAATCCAATCACAAACATTACTGAAATCATTGCCACGCCATAGTTCATATGTCCTGTAAGCTGTGAAATGAGTCCTACAAGAGTTGTACCCATGAAGGATGCACCCTTACCACAGATATCAAATAAACCAAAGTATTCACCTGATTTCTTAGGTGGAATAATCTTCGCAAAATAAGAACGAGATAATGCCTGAATAGCTCCCTGGAACATACCTACAAAAATAGCTAAAATCCAAAATTCCCATTGTTTATCTAACTGAATCGCAAATAAGGCAATACCAGTATAGGCAACAATACATACTTTAATAAGTTTATCTGTTGGGTATTTCTTAGATAAACGTCCAAAGATGAGCGCAAATGGGAAAGTAACAATCTGAGTTACTAATAAGGCAATTAATAATCCATTTGTATTAAGTCCAAGGGCACTGCCATAGGCAGTGGCCATTTCAATGATTGTATAAACACCATCGATATAGAAGAAGAAAGAAATCAAATAGAAGAATACTTTCTTGTCTTCATTTAAAGTAGAAAGAGTATATCCTAAACGTTTAAAACTATCACGAATAGGATGTTCCTGTTTCTCTACGAAATTTACCTGTTTATAGTTCTTTAAGAGTGGTAATGTCATGCCCAGCCACCATAATGCATTGATTAAGAAGGCGATTGTCATAGCACCGTTAAATGGAATACCCATCTTTTCATAGAATAAGACGAACACTAAGCTGACTACAAAAGGCACACAGCTTCCAATATAACCCCATGCATATCCTTGAGATGAAACATAGTCCATACGCTTGTCATCTGTAATATCTAAAAGCATGGAATCATAGAAAATCAGACTTGCATTATAACCAATCTTCGCAATAACGAATACACCTAAGAATATAATCCAAGACTTAGGAACTGAAAAACAGGCTAAGCCCATTACACCTATGATCATACTAATAGTAAAGATTGGTTTCTTATATCCTTTTGTATCCACAATAGAACCAAGCACTGGTCCAATAATAGCGACAATAAGAGTTGTGAAAGAAGATGCATAACCCCAATAAGCTAAATAGTTGACTTCACTGATCTTTGCGAGAGATGCAAGATAGTTAAAGTAAATCGGGATGATAGTAGCAACAAGTAGGATAAAGGCACTATTACCTACATCATACAAAATCCAGTATTTTTCTAGTTTAGTTAGTTTATTCATAGTTTCTATTAAACCTTTCATTTAAGTAATCATCATCAAGATGGTCAACATACTCATTAATGAGTGATACGGCTAAAGGTACTGCTTCATCCTTCATTTCTATTAAATGATTGATATCATTGGCAGCATGTTCATCTTTTTCATAGTTAATAAGTAATCCTTTATATTCTTCATACATACCACCTAACTTCATTACACTTAAGACAAAGTTTCTCTTTAATTTAGTAGGAGCAACAAGCCACTTTAAGATAAATAGTAGATCATGTAATGCTTTATCTACTTCTTCAGCCTTTAAATCAAAGAAAGGTGCAATGACCAACGCAATTGCATAATCAGGATGAATATGAGTTGTTAAATTGGCAGTTAAAGGATCTTTTCCAACTCTTACAAGTAATTCTCTATCTAATTCAGATTCTAGTAAACTGTGGGTCATAGATAAAGTATTCTCTAATACACCAATTTCAGGATGTAAAGAACTATCTAATGTAAAGTGAGTAATAAATCCAATAGTATAAGCGAGTGTTGCATCTGTGGCATCCTGTTTAATTAGTTCTTTTGCATGTTTAAAGAAAGAATTGGCAGGAAGCTGATGCATTCCAAATCCTAATGATTTAACTGGATTCTTTTTATAGACATCATAATAAAAAAGAATATCTGGACCATGAATCCCAATATGATACAAATCAATATAGGGCATAATCCTCTTCTTGATGCTTTCATCAAGTTGATCTAAAACCTGTTCACCAAAAACGTAATGTGTATAACCTGCTGGCATAAAAAACCTCCTAGAACCTATTATAAGCAAGCATTTCTTAACATATATCAATTTTAGATTACAATTGTGTTAAGATTGTGTATCTTTATTATACATTAAACACCTTATTTAAGTGAAAATTTCAATCATTTCAAAAAAATAAATACAAAATTTATCTAAAAAACAGGCAGAAATACCCACCACCTCAATATAGAATATAGGTGGGGGATGAATGCCGTTAATGCATCTGATAGAGAAATTTGGAGTAAGAAATAGT
>NZ_DAWDDM010000147.1:0-4985 GCF_052354645.1 Catenibacterium sp. | reverse complement strand
ATAATAAATGATATATTAGAGGCTAAGGTTTATGATTCTGATACAGATGAAGAATATACAAATATTCATTTAGTAGGTAAGCAGGGAAAGTTTGTACAAAAAGTAAGAACTGCATATGAAGACTGTATTGAGGACATATTAAATCATTGTTTTGTATATGATTATTTTGTTTTTCCTCAATCTAAACGTTTGATGCATCTTATTGAAGAAAAGTATCATGTTCTTCCAGATCATCCTTTTACTAATGGCGATTCATTTATATTTAGAAATAATGATAAGTGGTTTGGACTTATTATGTATACAGATTATTCTAAGTTTTGTGATAAACAGGGAGAAATAGAATGTCTGAATATTAAGGTTCCTATAGATACAGTGAATCATCCTTCTATCTATCCAGCTTTTCATATGAATAAGAAACATTGGATTAGTATACTGTTAGATGAAACATTGAGTGATGAAGACATCATGTCTCTTGTTGATCAAAGCTATCAGACTACTGTGATATGTGAAGATTGGGTTATTCCTGCGTCTCCTAAACGTTTTAACTTAATAAAGGCATTTAATCAAAGTGATTATATACAATGGCATCAAAAAGGAAATATTCATCAGGGAGCGAATGTATATATCTATTATGGTGCTCCTTATTCTGCAATTATGTATAAATGTCAGGTAGTAGAAAGTAATGAAACAAGTATGCTTCTTAAACGTCTAAAAACATATGATCCTACTCTTTATCCATTGGAAGTACTTAAGACATATCAATTAAGAGCTATAAGAGGTGCTAGGCATATTCCTAAAGAATTAAAGGAGTATATAGGAAATACCGATAAATAAGTGAATTGTCTATTAAATGTGATATAATGGGCAAAGGCAAAGGAGGATTTGGGAATGAAAGTAGAATATTATAAAGAGTACAGTCCATGTCTTGAAAGAGATATGGAATATAAGGTGTATGGACATGCAGGAACACCTATACTGGTATTTCCAACACAGAATGGTAGATTTTTTGATTTTGAAAACAATGGTATGGTCGCTACAGTAGAAGACCTTATTGATAATGGGAATATACAATTATTCTGCTGTGATAGTATTGATTTAGAAACATGGAGTGAAGAAGGCGGTCATGATGTTGAATCTCGTTCACATATGTTGGAACAATATTATCATTATATTGTAGATGAATTAGTACCTAGAATTATTGACATTAATGCGATGTGTGGTACACATGCAAAGGGTATTTATACTACAGGATGTTCATTAGGTGCATCACATGCAGCTAATTTCTTATTTAGAAGACCGGATATCTTTAGTGGATGTATCGCATTAAGTGGATATTATGATAGTGATTTATTCTTCCATGATTATGTGGATGATAATGTTTATCGTAATAGTCCTATTAAATATATTGAAGGTATGAGTTATGATCACCCATATGTAGAAATGTATAGAAAACGTCGTATCGTATTATGTTGCGGCCAGGGTGCATGGGAAGATGAAATGGTTCGTTCAACTAGTAGAATGAAAGAGCTATTAGAATATAAGAATATTCCAGCATGGATTGATTTCTGGGGATATGATGTAAACCATGATTGGGATTGGTGGAGAGTACAGTTCCCATATTTTGTAAAGAGAGTAATCTAGGAGGAGAAGAATAGATGAATGTAGTATTTATATCACCACATTTTCCAGAATATTATCATAATTTCTGTTCACGTTTAAAAGATCGTGGTGTGAATGTATTAGGTGTTGGAGATTGCCCATACGATATGATCAGTGATGAAACAAAGAATTCATTGACTGAATATTACTATGTAGGCTCTTTAGAAAACTATGATGAAGTATATCGTGCATGTGCTTATTTCTCTAGTCATTATGGTAAGATTGACTGGATTGAATCAGAAAATGAATACTGGCTAGAACTAGAAGCAACATTAAGAAGAGACTTTAATGTGACTACTGGTCCACAGATTCAGAATATGCGCTGTATGAAATTTAAATCAGCTATGAAGGAAGTATATAAGAGTGCTGGTTTAAAGGTGGCTGACTATATTAAGTTAGATACACTTGATGAAGCTTTAGAGTTTACTAAAAAGAATGGTTATCCAGTGATTGTAAAGCCTGATAATGGTGTAGGAGCAACTCATACTTATAAATTAAAAGATGATGAAGAATTAAAAGACTTCTATGATCATAAACAGGATTATATTGATTATATTCTAGAAGATTTTGTGCCTGGTGATGTTGTAACATTCGAAGGTGTGACTGATAAGGATAAGAATATTTTATTCTCTACAAGTCATTTTATGGATACTTCTATTATGGATACAGTCAATGATGCATCTGATATCTATTTCCATTCTGAACCTGTAGAAGGTAAACCTATTTATGAAATTGGTGAAAAGGTTGTTAAAGCATTTGATACAAGAAGCCGTTTCTTCCATTTTGAATTCATTAAGTTATCTGAAGATAAACCAGGATTAGGTAGAAAAGGTGATTTAGTTCCTCTAGAAGTGAATATGAGAGCACCAGGTGCTTTTATTCCTGATATGATGAACTATGCTTATGATGTAGATACATATACTATTTGGGCAGATATGATGATCTATAATACTTGTTTCTATGAAATTGAAAGAAAGTATTATGTAGGTTATGTAGGAAGACGTCTTGGTATTGATTATGAATTATCTGATGCAGAAGTAGCTGATAAGTATAGAGAATATATCAAGATTGAAGCAGATATTCCTCAGGTTCTTGCACAGGCTGAAGGTAACCATGTATTTATTTTCCGTGCTAAGACTAAAGCGAAGTTAAATGAAATTACTAAGGCGATTATTGCACATAAGAAGAAAAAGGCTGCACCTAAGAAAGCAGTAAAGAAGACAGTGAAAGCTGTGGCTAAAAAGGTAGAAAAAGTAAAAGAGCCTGTAAAGGAAGCAGTGAAGGAACCGGTAAAGAAGACAGTAAAGGCTGTAGCTAAGAAGGTTGAAGAAGTTAAGGAACCTGTAAAAACAGTTGTAGAAGAAACTGTTAAGACTGTAGAAAAGAAAAAAGAACCGGTTAAAAAGACCGTAAAAGCTGTGACTAAGAAGGTTGAAGAAACTAAAGAACCAGTTAAAGCAGTTGTGGAAACAAAGAAAGAAGAAGTAAAAGCAGCTGTAGAAGATACAGTAAAGGTAGTAGAAGAGAAGAAAGAAGAACTAAAAGAAGTAGTTAAGAAATCTCCTCGTGCTAGAAAAGCTGTTAAGAAACCTAGACATAAATCTAAAAAGCGTTAATTAAGAAACTGTGATGAAATGATTTCATTTCTGATCAGTTTTTTCTTTATTTGTTTTCTGTATATACAATGTGTTGACTGTTAATTGAGTGATGTTTATAATAGTTGAGAAGGAGTTTATGAACTATGAAAAAAACAACACTAACAGTGGCTACAGCACCCAAAACAAGCACTTTTCAGATGCGTATTAATCCAGAAATCAAAGCACAGGTAGAAGGAATCTATGCACAGTGTGGTATGACACTTACTGATGCTATTAATGCATTTATTCAGCAGTCTATTAATGTAGAAGGAATGCCTTTCTTAGTAACAGCAAATAGTAAGCAGGCATTAAGAGAACAGGCAATCTCTCAGTTAATGATTGAATTAGATAAAGGTGAAAAAGCACCTGCAGATGATAGCATTTCTGAAGAAGATATCTTAAAAGAATTTGGAATTGAACTATGAATCTAAGATATACAAGACAAGCACGTGCTGATTTAAGAAACCCTATGCGTTTGAATCCAAAGATAGTGAAACTATGTGCTGTATTAAAAACACACCCTGAAATAGGTGGTCAGCTATCTAATAGAACTGGATGGACAACAGATCTTTATTATGTCATTGCAGGAAAATATAGTATTTTCTATAAATATGATCATGATACAGTCACAATCATCCGTATTCTAACAAATGAAGAAAAATATATGAATGTCATCTTTGGTGATAAGTAAAAAGGATTGAATAAACTCAAATGGTATTAAGTTAAAGAAAACTAATATCATCGGGTAATTAAGTTAAGGTGTCAGCTACAAATAAAATGGTACCCATAAGGAGGACAACAACCTGACAGTTGTGATACCCCTCCTGTGGGTATCATTTTTTGTTTTGTTGCTTAAATTTTACTATGTCAAAATCAAAGAAATTTACTGATGAAGAAATCAAGTTATTATCCAAATCATCATATGTCAAAAATGTAAGAAAAAACAGACTGGCATTAACTTATGAATTCAGATGCATACTATATAATGAATGGATCAAGCAACCATCTGGCTTTCGGATAAGATAGAGGAGGTTCTTTGACATTTAGTCGCTTAACTTAATACCATTGGTTTGCTAAGGAGGTTTTTCTTTTGGGAAGAAAAAGCAAGTTTTTTAAAGAACACAAAGTTGAAATATATAAAAGATATTTATACATCAATTGTAAAGTCATACGAGCACATGCCCCTTTTATTTCATTATTATATTGGCTTTTATAATTACTTTACCCTTATCATCTATAAAATTGATTTTCTCCATTTGATGTTCTGCTTATCAAAAAATGCATGTAATTTCTCAATATCTTCATTGCTGGCATTTTTCTTTTCAAAATAGATTTTAAAGCCTGCATTACTTGTAAAAAATACAATATCATTTGTTTCGTTAATTTTCTTTAAATCTTTGTATTTTATAGGAGCTTCATTCGATGATGAGTCTACTTTTGCGTAAAGTTTATCTTCATCAAAGTATAAATCAAAATATATTACATCTTTGTTGTATCGTTCTATTTGCTGGTTCATTAATTGTTTTAATCCAGTTCTTGATACAGTAAGATGAATTTTAACTTCCAATAATAAAATAACGCTAATTATTACAAAAAAAGAAAAGTCTCTTATAAATAGGCCTAACAATAAACCTATAAAATCAAGACTGAATACGGTTATAAATGTAATTTTATATTTAGTAGGAAAGA
>NZ_DAWDDM010000146.1:0-4987 GCF_052354645.1 Catenibacterium sp. | reverse complement strand
AATGAGAAGGATAAAACATATCCTGCAGTAGGTAAGTATACTATTACTGTAAAATATAAGAAAAAGTTATTGAAACAGAGTGTTATTGTAAAGGATACAAAAGCACCAGAGTTTGTATTACCTGCAAATATGGAGTTATTACAAGGAACTGGTTTAGATACATTTGATTACAATTCTCTCAAGTCTCTTATGAAAATTAGTGATTTATCTGAAATAAGTATTGAGATTGATACAAGTAAAATAGATATTAATACTCCAGGGCAATATGATTTTAACGTTACAGTAAAAGATAAATATAACAATGAAACCAAGAAGACTGGTAAGGTCACTGTGATTGCGAAACCAGTGATTAGTAATAATGAAGAAGTTGTACATGAGACAGTGAAGAATAAAGATGGAAGTACAAGTGTAAAGACTAAAGTACAGAAAAAACAGAGTTCTAATACAAATAGAACTTCTAATAGTTCTTCTCCCAACAACAGCAATTCTTCTGGAAACAGTAATACTTCAGGTAGTTCTTCTTCAAAAAACACCAATAACAATTCTTCTGGAAACAACAATACTTCAAGTGGTTCACCATCAGAAACTCATAAAGGATCATTAACAGTTGAAATGGATCCTAAGTATCATTGGGAAGGAGAAAATTCTTATGGAGATGGTGCAGAAATTAGCGGTGAAGACTTTGATAAGTTAACTGGTGGAGACTGGAAGAACTGGGATTATTAAGAACTAAATATCTTTTCCTCAGGGAGATCACTGCTAGTGGTCTCCCCTTTTTTTCATTATCAATAACCTCATTAAGGATATTATCTAATTCATCAATAGTATAAACCTTCTTCCCTATGATCAGTATACATTTTTCTTAATTTCTATACTGTATGTGTCGTACCATAATAAAACGTGGTTTTAAATAAATATATTATACTCACCCACATTTTTAATAATACTACTTGCAATAGAGTTCATATAGTGTATAATAATGTCAATTTTGGGATTAAATTCAGGAGGGTAAAAATGAAAACGAGTAATGGTAAGCAGTTAGCTAAAAAGATGTTAATTGCGATGATTTGTGGTCTTGCCTGTGGGTTTGGCTGCATTATGTTAAGAGAACACTTAGTAAGTAGTGGTCAGACTGATCTTTGGACAAAGATCAATAACTTATTCTTTCAGGATATTACACAGCCTACAGCAACTAAAGCTGTTGGGATTTTCTATATTGTAGGTCAGTTATTTGTTAATTCATTACAGCTTATTATTGTACCTATGGTATTTGTATCTATTACATTAGCTATTTCAACTATCACAGATACAAAGAAGTTAGGTAGAATTTCTACTAAGACTATTTTAACTTTCTTTATTACTACAGTATGTGCATTATGTTTTGCGGGTGTGGTTGCATCTATTGTATATCGTTTAGGTTTCTTTAATGCAGTGGGTAAAGCAGCAGTAACAATCCAGCAGGGTTCTACTGGTTCTAACCCATTAAATATTATTTTAAATATTATTCCTAACAACCTTATTTCAGCTTTCTCTACTAATGGTAACGTACTTGCTATCGTGTTTATAGCAGTTGCTATGGGTCTAGCAATGAATACATTAGAAGAAGAAACAAAGACTCTAAAGAAGTTATTCGAAGAAGTATCTAAGATTATTACTTTATTCTTATCATTTGTAGTTAATAAGTTTGCACCTATTGGTATCTTCTGCTTATTAACTAGAACATTCGCAATTTATGGTATTGATTCATTAAGACCAGCACTTGCTTATGTAGTTACAGTAGTTATTGCATTATTTGTATATTTATTCTTAGCTTATCCTATCTACTTAATGTCTATGGCTAGAGTAAATCCAAAGCCATTCATGAAGAAGATGGTTAAGGTTGCTTTATTTGGTTTCTCTACTTCTTCTAGTGCTGCAACTCTTCCAATCAATAAGAGAACAGTAACTGAAGAATTAGGTGTAAATGATCAGATTGCATCATTTGTATTACCTTTAGGTATGACAATCAATATGGATGGTACAGCAATCATGCAGGTTATTGCAGCTATGTTTATTGCAGCAAGTTCTGGATATAAAGTAACATTCATGTCTATGGCAGTTATTGCAGTACTTGCATTAATTGCATCAGTTGGTACTCCAGCTGCACCAGGTGCAGGTGCTGTGATCCTATTTACTATCTTAACTGGTATGGGTTATACAAACGATGCAGCATTACTTGCATACTCATTAATTCTTTCAATCAATAGACCTATTGAAATGTTAGTTACTTCACTTAATGTAGTTGGTGATGCTTCTACTTCAGTAATTGTAGCTAAGAAAGAAAACATGATTGATAACGAAGTATATAAAGGGTAAAGGTTCTTTCTAGAAAAGGAGTCAGAAAAATCTGACTCCTTTTCTAATACCTTAAACAGAGTCTCTACCTCTATATACAAAGTAATAAATTTCAAAAAACAGGCAAGAATGATGATAAAATCTCTTTAGATGTGAAAGACTAAACGCAACTTTAACAGATCTAAAGTGGAATTTAACTTTTCACTTTAGACATCTAAAAAATCAAATAGTTTACTTGTAATTTTACGACAAATGTGTATAATACTAGTGAAGAGAGCTGGAAGATAGGGTGGCTTTTAAAAAGCGGCCTTGTTGAATGGTTTTCTAGTAAGAAAGAGGCTTCTGATGGTGTCCTTTGAAAGGGTGCTTTAATCAGAGGCTTTTTTGCTTTCTCCTTTCAAATAATCATAGATTCTAATCAACCTTCTTAAATTTGTTCGAGTAGAAGGTTTAGAATTCTTTAATATATCGTTATCTTTTTCAAACTGAGTTTTTAAATAATTTTCTAATTCAATCAAATTTATTTGTTCTTTTTTCAAGTAAGCTATACATAGCATTTGCTTATCTATATCAGGTATTTCCATTAAAATACTTTCTATGTCAATTTGAGGGTGTCTACTACGTGCTCTCTCTATTGTTTTAGAAATAATATCTTCAAAATCTTTTACCAGCAACTTATCAATCCCTTCTATTTTCTTGTATTTATCCTCATATAAAGAATTAATTGGTAATATACCCGAAACTTGTTTTGCTAGTGTAGGTGCATATTCCAATAAATCTTTTATATCATATTTAAGATCATGTATCACAATATTTCTATACCATTGATCTGTAGAAATACCTTTTAATCCATCTAAGCTAATTGTCTCTGTTGTGCCTATAGAAATTACTAATTCATCATTTGAAACTCTATCATCATCAATTGCAGCTACTTTAATATTTTCAGTAGGTTCATTTGATAATGTAAACAAATATAATTCATCTTTTAATAATCGCAGTAAACGAACGGGTATTTTCATTTTCTTTTTGCCGATTGCATTATAAATCAATGAATAGTCAGATAGGGTTATTTTTGTCATTGTAATCATTTTATTATCTTCAAATGCAAATGATGATTCACCAATATCATATCCTTCCATTTCTGCATCATATTCAATAAATATGAATCTTCTTTTCAGTAATTTAACCTGTTCATTTGACATGCATTTTACTATAGCGCTTAAAATATCCCTAATATTAGAATCTGAAATAGAATAGCCCATGAAAATAATAGGATACTCCATGAATATAGTAAGTAGCTTAGCAGCCAAATATTCACGCTTCTCTTTAAATTCTTTATAGTCCTTTTCATTAATAACTATAGATTGAGGATCATTTAGAGAACCATGGATTTTATAAACTTCTGCAATCCCTTGTAATTGAGAAAACAAAAGTGCCTGCTGACCTATATATATTTTATACTGAGACAAATATGTTTCAAAAAACAAATCATAATTTGTTGTAATAATTCCAGCAATTGACTTTTTCGCAATATTGTTCAATAAAGTAACTTCATCTTTTAGTTCTGGGCATAACACTGATTTTTGTTTTAGATAATAACTCAGTTCAGCCTTAAATGGAGAACATCCATTCTCTACCTTTTCAGTATATGCTTCATCTAAACTTCTAATTTCAGGGTTACGAAACCATTCTTTGTTAAAGTCTTCCTCTATAAGTGATGCTATTTTAGGATTAATACCATATGGACTATTTTCAAAAGATGCTCGATCTTCATAAGAACGGTATGCAAATGAATCTTTGTTTAATTTAGCAACCATTACTTTTAACAATCCTATCCAATCAGGTAAATTATAATATCTTCTTGATAATCCTGAACCAACAAACAAAAAAGGTATTGTATCTAAGCTTTCAATAAGCTGTTCAATTGTTTTGCTCATAAAACCATCCTTTCTCACTGATATTTATGTCTAAAACTCTTTTAAGCAATATAATACTCTCCTTGATTCTTTGTCATGGATTATGAAAATACTCTCTTCTAGATACAAAATAAGTCTCCTATATTATCTATACCCTTTATACGTAAAGATTACTTAATAAAAATGCATATTTGTTTTTATCTCTTCCAACTTATAGAAGCATGAACATTCTTGCAATAAAAAATAAGCCAGATTTCTCTGACTTATTCAAGCTTAAACTCATAAAGAATCTGACACTCCTTTAAAGCTTTGTATTTATCACTTGTTTTAAACGTCTTTGTACTGCAACTTGGGGCGCATTAAATGTATCAGATAATGCACGAATAAGAAGTTCTAGATCATTAATATTGTGAGATAACTCAGTATATGCTTCTTTGAAAGATGTTAGTGGCATTAATAAAGCATCCGCAAAACGAATAGCTCTTAGTTCTATATCATTGATTCTATATGTATGAGAATACTCATTACTTGAATCACTATCATAGATGTAATGAGCTAGCTCATGGCATAAAGAGAAAAGAATCTCTTCATCCGTATATTCATTACTAAGAATAATGACCTTATCGCTTTTGTATTTGTTGATAAGTTGGTTTGATATACCTATTGTTGCTTTTATATTATAATCATTGAATTTTGTAGTGTAGATATTAAACCCTAATACTTTCGCAATTTCCACG
>NZ_DAWDDM010000145.1:0-4996 GCF_052354645.1 Catenibacterium sp. | reverse complement strand
AAGCCATACTGGAAATACAAACAATTGGTATAATGGTAATTTCCCAATCAATTAGATTATTATTTGCTGTTCTCATGATTAGCCTTTCATTTCAGTGATATTATTTTTTAGTGATATTATTTTACTTTTGTCATACAGATATCGATAGTTTCTCTCATGCACCTTAAAATTAAAGCCAACGGATTGATTATTCTCCCCCTTTATACTGCAAATATCGATAATCTCCCCTTCCTGAATATTCATCCTCTCTGCAATACTGGCCATAATAGAAGAGCCTGTATGATTAATATAACTGGAATCAAACTGCCTGAGTTCATCCAATGAGTCAAACTCAAAAATTGTCTTTTCCGGGTATTTTCGAATTTTCAGTTTTAATTCATCCAAATGCCCGATATAGATATTCTCCCAAAGCTTATCAGCCATACCTGGCAAATCATAATTATGATTCAGAATTTCAATGAAATGTCTGCTAAATGAATAATCCCAAAAAGTATGCCCTAACATATACCAGCATGCCTTCCCTCCTATGTGTACTTTATCGATATATCCATGTGAATCCACTGAGAGACACCATTCTTTAGTTGGTCCATCGGAATAAACCGCTGCATAATACCCATCATCCTCATAAGCCGAGAATGGATTCCTGGTAAAATAATTATCAGCTGAGCATATGTATGTATCTCCTATGATATCTTCCACCGTCTTTATGCTGCTATTATTATTCCGAACGGCATATTCATGATTATATCGAAGATAAACATTGAATTTATCCCTAAGATAATCAAACATATTAGACTTATAACCGGTCACAATATAAATATCACGAATTCCCGCTTCACGAAGCTGTATAATCTGACGCTCTATCAATACTTCTCCTTTAACTCTGATCAACGCTTTTGGTTTTTCAAAGCTTAATGGCGCAAAACGACTGGATGTTCCGGCTGCCATAATCACAGCATTTTTTACCTTTATCATTGTTTAATCCTTTCCCTTGCATATCGGTAGTAGTCCTTCGCATACCTATACTGTCGTAACGAGTATTCTCCAAACTCAACCCCTAGCTGACTTTTATATTCACACCAGTTTGACCAGAGCAGTCCACAAGCCGCCATATAACAATAGATTTTTGTCCTTGTATCATCACTGCACTGCCCTTTGAAATAAATATCAATCAGATGATCAGTTTGAGCTTTATTGTACATCGCATAAATGCAAAACATCGCAATATCAACATGAGGGTCCTGCATTCCTGCATATTCCCAATCTGTCAGCTGCAGTTGCTCTCTACCATTTTCCATATAGAAAAGGAAATTATCATAAACCGCATCAATATGAGTCAAGCAGAAGTCTCTCTGTTGAGAATCAATATATTTTTTCAGCGAAAAGACATGATGCGTCGTCTTTTCGTGATCCTGATACATGGATTTATTATCATTCCATAACGAATGATAAAATTCAATATTTTTGAAAATGTCAAAAGTATGTTTCACTTGCAGCCTCTGACTATGCAGTTGCCGCAACTTGCTCATACACCTCTGCAAATCCGCCTCATTAAACGGATTGCATGTACGCACATTATGCAAGTACCGTGTAATCTTAAAGCCATTTTCTGCATTCATATAAACCGGAACATCACATAATCCTTTACCTTTAATGGCCTCATACACATGTGCTTCCTGTCTGCGATCAATCAATAAATCCGTTCCTTCGCCAGGAATACGCATAATATACTTTCCATCTGAAAGGCCAGTTGTCCTGATGTTTTTGACATTAAAGAGAAATGATCTGTTTGTCATTCCTTTTTTCAGCACATTAATTTCCGTCACATCAGACTCTCTACAATGGAAAACATCTGCAATTGTCGAAATGGCATCTGATTTTAACTGATCCGAATTTCCATCTAAATTCCTCAGCTGCTCATACGTATTGATTTCTACACAGTGCTTGCTATCCACAGCTTCAGCAAATACAATCATCTTATTGCCAGTGTAAAGTGTTTCCTCCCAAAATTTATCTAAATATGTCGGATACTCATGATACTTATGAATTCTATTACGAACAATCTCACATACTTCTCCACAAAGATAACTGATGCCAATCATCTTATTACCCTTTACCCCTGGCTTCACGAGAACAAGTTCACCCTTTCGATTGACTCGTACATTTGAGTCATCATCAGGTAAATCACTGACCATATACCAAGGATACAACTCTACCTTGTTAAATGGATTCTCCCGACACCATACATCAGAAGGAATAACATATGTATTTTTTAAATATTTAGCAGCACATGCCAATGATTCAAGATTGTTATATTTTGCATATTTCGGATTTACAATCAAATCTACATTGTATTTATCCATTAGATATTCAAAATTCTCTTTCATAAATCCAACAACAATATGGATTTCACTGATTCCGACCTCATGAAGCTGTCGTATAGTTCGCTCTATGAGTGTTTCCCCTTTTACTTTTAATAAGCCCTTCGGACTCTCCATATTGATTGGTACCATTCTCATACCATAGCCAGCTGCTAATATAATTGCATTTCTCGGTGATTGTGACTGTAAGAAGGCTTTTGCTTTGTCAGCAAGAACTAATTTTTCACTATTCCTGTCAAATCGTATCAAGTAACCATTGCTAACCAAAAGCCGCAATGCCTGATTTACTGTTCCTAAAGCATATCCCAATGATTCCGCCAAAATCCGTTGTGATACAAATGGACTCAAGCTTAAAGCCTTTAATATATTTAATTCTTGAATATTCATTTCTATCCCCTCTTCATTCATCGCCTGCTGTTCATGAAAATTATATATTTTTATTTCATGAATGCAATGGTCTGATTACGCTTCATACAATCTTCTTATATTCCTCCTTCAAATTAGATAAGATATCCTTGTTGCAAAAGAGCATCACACACATCATGAATCAGGCTTCCTGTGCTCTGCGAGTCAGGATTTGCCTTGTTATCCCTGCTTCTTGTCGCCTTTGGCAATATCGGCACCTAGGGTATCGGAGCCTATCTAAATTGCATGATCATCAAAAGTGATATCCCCCAGAACTACTGTATGCTTGTAACTCTCACAGGTATCTATGTAGCTATACTTACCATCTGGGGCGGTGTAGGAGAACACTTCGGTACATTCATCTCTATTGCAGCCTTCATACAGGCCCCCATTATAGGACTGTCCTTTACCGATTACATCCTCGTACGAAAAAGAAAGTTGTCATTGAAATCTGCCTACTTCATAAAAGGCCATCATGCCTATGATTACAATGGCGGCTTCAATCTCATCGGTCTGGCCTGCGTTTTGATTGCCTGTAGCACAACGATTCTCTTCGTATACAACCCCATCACCGGGCAGGCCGAAAGCCCCATATTCCTCCTTACTACCGGAAGCGGTTTTGATGCCATTTGGGGAGGACTCCTGTATTATCTGGCAAGCGTGGTACCTTACTGCAGAAAATATCTGTTACACGATAGATCCGATTTAGAAATCCAATAAAAAACCGGAAGGATTCTTTCAATGAATTCGCATCCATTAGAAAGGGAAAAAATTAATATATTAAAATTCCCCATTATAGATAAATAAATTAATATCACCTCTTTGCATATCTGATAATCATATAGATGAAAGCCAGCAAAAATCCAGAAATACCTCCAATTATGCTCCTTTTGTATCTACTGACCTTAATTATAGTATCTGATGTATTAACTATTTGAGGCTTTACTATCACTTGGCTTTGTGTTATTTCCTTCATCGATAAGGGACTCCCCCCCATTAGATTATACTCTTCTAAGTCTCTTATAATAATTTCATTCGCAATCGGTTCTATCTTTTTAATAATTTGTTTTTTGTATTTTTCAATGAATTGATCAAGATCATACTTGTTTTGACCTGAGATAATTATCTGAAGGATGGACGTCTCTCTAATCATTTTTGCCTCAATTACAATCGAGTTGTCATTATTATTGTGGTCATTTAAAATGTCAGAGATAAATCCATCTGATTTTGCAATTTTAGCAATCGTATTCCCTGTACTTCCCGAAGTATACTCAGGGAGCTTAATTTGAATTGTATTTAAATATGTAGGTTTTAATGTGTAACTTATAGCATATCCAACTAATAGGCCTATTATTATAAACAAGCAATATATATTTTTTAGCTCCCAAAACAGATGTAACAACTTTCTAACATCAATTACAATGCTTCCCGTTTCTTTACTTTGTTTGAAAATCATAATGTTTCCTCTTTTCCTGCTTTAATGGAATTTATCTCCTAAGGCGAGTCTTCCCTATTATTTTTACAATATGTTGCTTATTAAATAACAGATACATAAAATAAACACATCCATAAGCTATGGTACACCCCCAGTTATTTATAAGAAAACCAGTTAATATAAACATCAAAACCATACAATTATCGGTTATTAAATCTCGCATTATGTTTATTTTAAGGATTTTCGTCAAATAGTTTTCAGCAAGCTCACACCTGAATGCATATAGAAAGATAACAGATATAATTGCCAAGTGTATATTGTGCATCACATATACTGTCAGCATGGTAGCAAAACAGCTGACAGTAATACTAATGATATTAATCTTTAAAATCAAGCCTTCTCTTCTGATAGCTTTTAAATATGTATTTATAAGGAGGCTAAACCTACTCTCATATACACATACTGGAAAAAGTATAGCCATATATGCAAAAGATTCTGAATACTGAGGAAGCCAAAACGAAAATATCAATTTAGCCGGGTAATAAAAAAGCAATATTCCAAGCACAATGACTGACAAAAATAACCTTCCCTTAATATAAACAGCACCCAATTTTTTTAAGTCAATGTGTTTTAGCAAAGGAAAAAATACAACACTAACAGAATCGATAAAGACCATTAAAAAGTTAGATAAGCTTAAAACTAAAGACACATTGCCAAATGTCGATACATACAACTCCTCTATCTAATACAAATCTCCGACCCAAAAACACCCTAA
>NZ_DAWDDM010000144.1:0-5039 GCF_052354645.1 Catenibacterium sp. | reverse complement strand
TGTCAGCTTCTACTATTGCTGGGCTAGATAAAGCTAAGGAATGTGGATTCGGTACAATTGCGATGACTGCAGAAAGAGGCAGACCAGTAGAACATCATGGAGATGTTAAACTCTATGTTGAAATCGGTGAAGAAAAAGCAGGACCAAAAACAAAGGGATATATTGGTTCTATTGTTACTTTTATGATTTTTGCATTAAAGGTAGCCTTAAAACAGGGAAAGATTACTCAGGAAGAATTTGAAGATTATCTAAATAGAATGCAGGCGGCAGCAGATGCGATTCCAGATATTGCGGAAGCTGCAAGCAACTGGTACTTAAAAAATAAGGAAGATTTACTAAAGTGCCGTCGCTTATATGTTATTGGTTATGATAATTGTCTTGCTGATATGATGGAAGGTACATTAAAAATCTGCGAAGCAGTGAGATATAGTGTACAGGGATTCGAATTAGAAGAATTCATGCATGGTATCTATCACTGTATTGATAAAAACACATATATGCTTTATGTATGTTCTAAAGGTCAGTATTATGACAGAATCTTACGTTTAAAACGTTACTTCGAGGAAGAAAGACATAGTCATAATTTCTTAATTACACATGAGGATACAAATAATCCTAAGGATTTAGTATTCCCATTTACAGATGATGAAGAATTTGCAGTATTACAGTACATTATTCCAATGCAGGTTCTTGCTAGAAAACTTTCATTAGACTTAGGAATTGATTGTAATATTCCGAGTGACCCTCAGTTCCATTTCAAGATGCATAGTTATTTAAAAGAAGGATAGGTGATTTACATGACAAACATGATTCTCTTCTCACACGGAAAACTCGCAAATGGTGTAGCTGATTCCTGTCAGCTTATTATTGGTAGCCATCAATTCAAGACACTTAATGTTTTGCTTGATCAGCCAGTGCAGGAAATAGAAGACAGCCTTGATAATCTTATTGATTCCTTCGAAACTCAGGAACCTATTATTATCGTAACTGATATTCCAGGGGGAAGCACAACTCAGACTGCAATTAAGCAAATTGAAAAGAGAGATAATATTTATGTTGTGACAGGTATGAATCTTGGACTTGTCATGAGCTTATCTTTCTTAAATCTTACTTCAAATAAAGAAAATAACAGAAGAGTTATTAATGAAGCGATTGAAGAAACTAAAAACGGAATGTATCTCGTAGAAGATATGTTTAACACAATGGATGAAATTACTGATGATGGTGATTTATAAAGGAGGATATGACAATGATTCAGGTATTAAGAGTAGATGACAGATTATTACATGGACAGGTAGCAGTAGCTTGGACACGTCATTATAAGGTAGACGTAATCTTAGTTGCGAATGATCATCTTATTACAGATAAGAATATGCAGGTTGCATTCAAACTTGCAACTCCTGCTGGTGTAACACTTTCAATGAAATCTTTACAGGGTGCTGTAAATGTTATTAATAATCCTAAACATGCCTCAAGAAGAATTCTTGTTATTACTAAAGACTTAGATGATGCTAAGTTTGTCTGTGAAAAGACAGGTACAGAAATCAAGGATATCCTTCTTGGTGGTTTAAGAAATGGTGAAGGAAAGAAAAATATTGAAATGAACTCATATATGAGTGCACATGATATTGAAGTTATGGATGAACTTGAAAATGATGGATTCCATGTATTCATGCAGGCAGTGCCTACATCAAAAGCATTAAGTACTGAAGAAATTAGAAGAAACTTTAATAAATAGAAAGGGGTAACCTTATGAGTATAGTACAAGCATTACTACTTGGTTTACTAGGTGGTATTGGAATTTGGGATAGTAGAGTTGGCGGAATATGGATGATTGACCGTCCATTAGTATTAGGCCCACTCGTAGGTTTGATCTTAGGTGATTTTACAACAGGTATTATTGTTGGTGGTTCATTAGAATTAATTATGATGGGTGTTGTAGGTATCGGTTCTGCTACACCTCCAGATACAGTGTCTGGTGCAATCTTAGCAACAGCATTTGCGATTGTTTCTAAGCTTGATGTTTCTGCAGCGGTTGCTCTTGCGTTACCGATTGCTTCTTTAGGACAGGTTGTTGGTATTCTTGTAAGAACAGCTAACGGATTCTTTGTTCATATGGCTGATAAAGCAGCTGAAGAAGCAGACTTTGGTGGTATTGACAGAGCTTTATGGGGTGGGGCATTCCTATTCTTTATTGCTTACTTCTTGCTTGTATTCTTAGGCGCATACTTAGGTTCATCTGTAATCAGCGCATTTGTAAAGATGATTCCAAAGTTTGTAACAAATGGTTTAAATGCAGCAAGTGGTATGCTTCCTGCACTAGGTATCGCAATTCTTATGCAGTTATTATTTGATAAGAAGAATGCAGCATTCTTCTTCATTGGCTGGGCCTTAACAGCCTTACTTTCAGTGAACACTGTAGGTACTGCCGTTATCGGTGCAGCTATCGCATATACAATTTATCAGTATACAATCTCAAATAGAAAAAATAATGTGGCTGTTGAAGTTGAAACAGATGAATTATCTGATGATCTAGGAGGCGAATTATAATGGAAAACAAAGAATTGAACACTCAGGATACAGTGATGACACCTGATGTGTATAAGAAAACATTCTGGCGTACATTCCCGTTACAGGCTTGTTTCTGTTTTGAAAGAATGCAGAACGTAGGCTTCGCTTATATGATGGTTCCCGCTTTAAAGAAGCTTTATACAGATAAGAAAGATATTTCAGATGCTTTAAAGAGACATTTAGCTATCTTTAATACAACTCCTGCAGTCGTTAGTTTTATTGCGGGTGCGTCTATCGCAATGGAAGAGAAGTTCAAGAAAGCTAAAGACAATGGTGAAGAAGTAGATGAAGAATCAATCAATGCTGTTAAGACTGCTTTAATGGGTCCTCTTGCTGGTATTGGTGATTCATTCTTCTGGGGAACATTCAGAATCATTGGTGCTGGTATTGGTACAAGCTTAGCGGCTAAGGGAAGTATCTTAGGTGCTATTCTATTCTTACTTATTTATAACATTCCTCATTTTCTTGTTCGTTATTATGGATTAAAGATGGGTTATAAGAGTGGTGTTGGCTTCTTAGCAAGTATGAATGAAGGTGGCGTAGTTGCGGTATTAACTGAAGCAGCTAAGGTACTTGGTTTACTAGTTGTTGGTTCTATGTGTGCTTCTATGGTATCTATTTCTACGCCATTCGTATTCCATTTAAATGGTACAAAAATCGTATTACAGGAAATCTTTGATGGTATTATTAAAGGCTTCCTACCTCTAGGATTTACTTTTATTATTTATACTTTATTAGAGAAAGGAATGAAGAGTACAACTTTACTTTGGGGTATTTTAATTCTTGGTATTGTTTGCTCTTTCTTTGGTATTTTATAAAATGGCTTCAAATATGTATAACTATATATGTGAAACACCGGAAGTGTTAACACATATTATTGATAACAGAAAAGAAATTACTCATGAATTCGTAGAAGAATTCAAAGATAAAGATATTGAACAGATTTATGTTATTGGATCAGGTACTTCATATCATGCGGGACTTTCAGCAAAGAACTATTTAGAAGAAGTATTAAACCTTAAAGTGTTCTGCATGTATCCTACACAGTTCCATAGAAGTGAAAAAGTCTTTAATAAGAAGACTTTGGTTATTGGCATGTCACAGGGTGGACAGAGTTTATCTACTGTAGAAGGTTTAGATGCCGCTACAACACAGGGACTCTATACTGCGGCAGTATCAGAAAATCCTACTGCGCTTGTATTTGATCATGCAACAACTAAGACAAGAATTGAAGTGGGTAATGAAAAATGTGGTGCCAAGACTAAAGGCTATGCTGGTACTACTGTTACTTTAATGATGATGCTTTCAGAATGGGCTATCGCAAAAGGTATTCTTTCTGAAGAGTCATTTGAAGGTTACAAAGAAAGAATGTTTAAAGTTATTGGTAATATGCCAAACATTGTAAATGCAGCAACAGAATGGTATGGAAGAATTAAAGATGAATTCTTACCAGCTAAAAGAATTATTGTCGTAGGCTATGATGGAAACTATGCTGATGTTTTAGAAGGTGCATTAAAAGTACTTGAAACAGTAAGACAGGGTGTAACAGGCTATGATATTGAAGAATTCTTCCATGGTATTTATAACTCTATTACTGAAAGTGCTCATATCTTCTATCTTGGCTCTAAGGGTGACTATAAGCCTCGTACTTTAAAACTTATTGAAATCCTTAAAGAGTGGACACCACATAATTACTTAATTGCTTCACCAGAAGGTGTAGATGCACCAACTAATAAGGATTGTATCGTTCCATTCACAGAAGATCCTCTCTTCTCTCCATGGGAATATATCATTCCGATGCAGGTATTGGCGTGTCTTGCTCCTCAGGATTTAGGTATCAATCCAGATATCCCAAAAGATCCTCAGTTCCATGCACGTATTGGCAGCAAAAAACTTGATGGTGTCAGAGACGCTTATAAAACTGAAAAATAGAAAAAGTTATGGCAATCATGATTTGCCATAACTGAAAGTGTGGACCAGGAAAATGTCGAAAAACTTGTCAGCAGCCTACAAAACAAATAAAAGATATATTATTACTTTCTTTGCGGTGTTCTTTTCGGCACTCTTACAGACATTTGTTCTTCAGACATTTTTGAATCCTTCTGATCTTTTATCAAGTGGTTTTACAGGTGTTGCGATTTTAATTAATCGTATCAGTATGCTTTATGGGTATTCTTTATCTATTTCCACACTTGTGATTGTACTCAATCTACCTGTCGCCATTGTATGTTATAAGACAATAGGCAAGAAGTTTGTTTTCTTTTCTTTCTTACAAGTTATCTTCTTCAGTATTTTCACAAGGGTATTATCTTTTGATCCATTATTTGATGATGTGATCTTAAATGTCTGTTTTGGTGGATTCCTTTATGGATTTGCGACTGTGATTGCCTTGAGAGGTAATGCAAGTACAGCCGGTACTGACTTTATCGCTTTATATGTATCTAATAAAATGAATAAGTCAATCTTCG
>NZ_DAWDDM010000143.1:0-5043 GCF_052354645.1 Catenibacterium sp. | reverse complement strand
GCCACACAGATCATACCAAGATAAGTATCATCATAACTAAAGAATAGAGGTGTCTTACCTTCCATTGCCTTGTCAGATGCCTGTTTCATCATTTCTTCAGGAATATGTTTTTCCATCATCTTGATGCTTCCACCTAATACTTCTTTACCGTGAATTAACCCTCTTAACCCATGACCAGGTAATATCTCGAAGTCTTCAACATCTTCACTACCTTGATAATAATCAGTCACAGCTTTACCAAGAGGATGTTCACTCTTTTTTTCTAGACTAGAAGCATAATTTAATAGTACTTCTTTCTCTATCTTATAAGGGACCACGTCAGTGACTACAGGAGTTCCTTTTGTGATTGTACCTGTCTTATCTAACGCAATAATATCAATAGAACCTGTGACTTCTAATGATTCAGAAGTTTTAAATAGAATACCATTTTTAGCGCCCATACCATTGCCGACCATAATAGCTACGGGTGTTGCAAGACCAAGTGCACATGGACATGAAATAACCAATACAGAAATAGCACGGGCAATAGAGAATCCAATACTCTTTCCTAGAATCATCCAGACAATAAATGTGACTAACGCAATACCGATAATCACAGGTACAAAGATACCAGAGACCTGATCCGCTTTCTTTGCGATAGGTGCCTTAGTGGCTGCTGCATCACTCACCATCTGAATAATCTGTGAAAGTGTTGTATCTTCTCCTACACGAGTGGCACGTACTTTAATAAAACCTGACTGATTAAGTGTTGCACCTGATACTGTATCATTCACAGTTTTATCAACAGGAATACTTTCACCTGTTAAGGCAGATTCATCAATAGCTGTAGAACCTTCCACAATCACACCATCGACAGGAATATTTTCACCCGGTCTTACTACAAACAAATCACCCTTATTCACTTCATCAATACTTACAGTGACTTCTTTATTATCTTTAATAATGACTGCAGTCTGAGGCGCAAGATCCATTAAGCTCTTTAAGGCATCTGTAGTACGTCCTTTAGACATTGCCTCTAACATCTTACCAACAGTAATTAAAGTAGGAATCATTGCCGCAGATTCAAAATAGAGATCATGTCCTAAACTCATCACCTTCATCATCTGTCCCTGGCTCATGGCATCAATCATTAAATATAAAACAACTAAGCTATAACCAAAAGCAGCACTAGACCCTAATGCGACCAAAGCATCCATGTTAGGGGATAATTGAAATAAACTCTTATACCCATTAATAAAGAATGCTTTATTAATGACTAAAATAATAATAGTCAATAACATTTCTGTTACTGCAAGAGATACATGATTCTCCAAAAACGAAGGTACAGGCCATTTCCACATCATATGACCCATAGATAAATACATTAATAGTATTAGGAATACTAGAGAAGTAATCAATCTCTTCTTTAATTTTGGTGTCTCATGATCCACTAAAGAATCGTCTTTTACCTTTTCAACACCTTTTTCACTTGCACCATATCCAATATTCTCAATTGCCTGAATAATAGATTCAGAAGATGCTGTTCCTTCTACGCCCATAGAATTTGTAAGTAAAGAAACAGAACAGCTATCTACACCATTAATATGAGCTACAGTTTTTTCGATACGATTGGCACACGCTGCACAACTCATACCAGTAATATTATATTGTTTCATTTCATCACCTTCTGTAATACTTTTACTAATTCATCAATTGTTTCATCATGACCTTCTTTAATATCATCCACAACACATGTCTTAATATGCTTTGCAAGTAATTCTTTATTAAAACTATTCAAAGCTGCATTGACTGCAGAAACCTGAATCAAAATATCAGGACAATAGGCATTCTTCTCAACCATGCCCTCAATTCCTCGAATCTGACCTTCGATACGTTTGAGGCGATTCATGAGTTTTTTCTTCTCTTCTTCACTACGATCCTTATGACGTTCACTACAACAGCAATCTTTTTTATCCATTATTTCACCTCCTGTTTCAATCATATACCCTGTAGGGGTATACGTCAAGCAATGTGATTGTTGTATAATGACCACAAGGAGAAATAAATTATGAAAACAAATAAACTCGTGCAGGGTGCACTCATCGCATCACTATTTGGTGTCCTTGCAGTACTCAATACAATGACAGGTACGATGTTTGATAGCTTAATCGGCTATGGAATGGCTATTCCTATGGCTATTTATAGCTATAAGACAGGACTTAAAGAAGCTTTAATGACTTCCGTTGCTTCCATGGTCATTGCCTTCCTATTTGGAACACTTAGCTATGTATTAATTGTCCTCTCATCACTTGGTATGGGAACAGTTGTAGGGCTATGTTTAAAAAATAAAGCTAAGAAAGAAACAATGCTGGTACTTGGTGCTACATTCTTCTTTTTATCTGACTTTTTATATTTCTATGTATTCTCAGGGGTACTAGGTATTAACTTACTCACTGAAGCGAAAGAAATGTATAACCAGATTATTGCGGCTGTGCCTTCTTTATCAAATGCTTTTACTTTCCAGAACTTCTATAATCTCATTCCACTCTCTATACTCATCATGTCATTCTTACAGAGTTATCTAGTCATGATGTTATGTGCATTATTCTTTAAACGCTTAAGAATACCTTTTGATATGAGTATTCATATTGCGACATTTAGATTCAGTCCTAAAATGGGATATATTCTCGCAATTATGCTTGCAGGTAGTATGATTGCGAGACAATATTTTGGAAATGTTGTTATTGTACAATATATCTATTTTATTAGTATCTTAGGATTTATGGTGGATGGACTTGCTTTCCTCTCTTTTTATCTTATTATCAGAAACCATGGACGTTATTCTAACTTACTTATATTTTTAGTATTCATTCCGTTCCTACAGACACTATTAGTGATTCTAGGAATTATTGATATATTTGTTGAAATACGTCAAATACTGTATAATAAGTATCAATAAGGAGGGCTTCTACAATGACGAGAAAAGTTGCACAACTTAGAAATATCTTTGTTCTTTTACTCGTATTTATTACCTTTGCGACCTTTGCGGCTTTTGGTATATTTCATCAGGCTTGGATGCTTCGTCTTGCGATATTTGCGGTTATTACGAATGTAATCTACATATCGTTACTATTCTATATGGGCTACTTAATGGATCAAAACAGCTATTCAGTCAGTGATGCTTTAGGTATTGATGCAAAGAATGCTTTGATCTATGGTGGCGTAGGATTGATTCAATATGATGAAAACAGAAACATTACATGGGTTTCAGACTTCTTAAAGGCATTAAATATCAATATTGTAGGAATCAAGCTATTAGAATGGCAGCCTACACTTGCTAGTCTTTTTGATGATGAAGATGTCAAAACAATAGAAGTCAAAGGAAAGAAATTCGAAGTATATAATAGTGCGGATACAAGACTCATCTATATGAAGGATGTGACACAATATGTCTCTTTATCACAGGACTATGAAGATATGCAGGTATGCATGGGTTATATTACTGTGGATAACTATGATGAAATTATTGCGAATGTAGATGAATCACAGAAGGTAAAGATTCAAAACTTATGCCGTAGTACAATTACTGACTGGGCATATAAGAATGGTATGATCATTAGACGTTATCAGACAGGTAAATACATTGTTTTCTTTAATGAACGTATCTATAAGAAACTTATTGAATCTAAATTCTCTATTTTGGATGATTTCAAGAATGCGATAGAAGAATTAGATGTACTTATGACATTATCTATTGGTATTGGTAGAAGTACAAAGGTATTAAGAGAATTAGAAGAACTTGCTTCTTCAGCATTAAGTCTTGCTTATTCACGTGGTGGTGACCAGATTGCGATTAAGAGTGGTAAAGATCATGTACGTTACTTTGGTGGTAAAACAGATGCATTTGAAACATCTTCTAAAGTACGTTCACGTATTATGGCACAATCTCTTGCCGGTCTTATTAGTCGTTCACGTAATGTCTTAGTTATGGGACATAAGAACTCAGATTTGGATTCATTTGGTGCTTCTCTTGCGGCTGCGCGTATTGCAGAGAATTTAGGTAAGAGAGCCAATATCGTGATTGACTATGAATCTCTTGAAGAAAAAACAAAAGGTGTCGTAGAAATGTTGAGAAGTAATCCTGATTATAAGGGTTTAATGTTGACTATTTCAGAAGCACTTGAAAAAGCCAATAAAGGTACTTTATTAATCTGTGTAGATAACCATAAGGATTCATTGGCTATTAGCCGCTCAGTACTTGATAAAGTAAAAAACAAAGTCATTATTGACCATCATCGTCGTAGTGAAGAATTTATTTCTTCGCCGGTTCTCACATACTTAGAACCATCTGCATCCTCTACAGTAGAATTACTTGTAGAATTATTTGACTACCAGCAACATGAAATTGAAATTTCATCACTTGATGCGACAGTTATGTATACAGGGATGCTAGTAGATACAAACTATTTCAGACAGCATGTGGGTACAAGAACATTCCAGTCAGCAGCTAAACTCAAAGAAGCACAGGCTGACTTAGCACTTGCATATGAACTATTAGAAGATTCATTTGAATGTATGAAAGAAATATTTGATATCACTGAATCAGCTTATCGTTATAAGGATAGATTCCTTATTGCGACAGGTAAAGATGACGAACTCAGTCGTTCTACTCTCGCAAAGGCTGCAAACCAATTAGTATATGTTTCTGGCATTTATGCTGCATTTGCGATAGGATATATATCTAAGAACACAGTGGCAATCAGCGCACGTAGTTCTAAGAAAATCAATGTCCAGATGATTATGGAAGATCTAAATGGTGGTGGTCATTTCTCTATGGCTGCCTGTCAGATTGAAAATGTGACAATCGAAGAAGCAAAAGAGAGATTAGAACATGCCATAGATGCATATTTGGAAGATAGGGGTGTATAAATATGAAAGTTATTTTATTAGAAGATGTGAAAAAAGTTGGTAAGAAGGGTGAAATCGTTAATGTATCTGACGGTTATGGAAAGAACTTCTTAATTAAGAATGGTAAAGCTTTAATGGCAACAGAAACAGGTAAGA
>NZ_DAWDDM010000142.1:0-5045 GCF_052354645.1 Catenibacterium sp. | reverse complement strand
CTTACATGCAGCAGTGATTCCTTCTTCTTCAATATTTGTTGTAATATATTTTGCGACTGATTTAAGTTCTGGTACTGCATTACCCATCGCAATACCGAGTCCTGTTTCTTCAATCATTTCTATATCATTACGTCCATCACCAAAAGCAATGGTATCATCAATACTTCTTCCTAGTTCCTTCACTAATTCTTTAATTCCTACTGCTTTAGATGAACCCTTAAGGGTTAAATCAAAAGAACGGTCACTTTGATGTCTCTGTACATCAAAATAAGGACTTAAAGCTTCTACCATGACTGGAATATCATCCTTAGAATTGACTACTATCATACCAATATAAGTTTCTATATTCTTATAATCAAATGTATCAATGATTGTTTCTTCCTTCATGCCCCAGTTATTTGCGAATGCCTGGTGAACTGGATCTTCAGAATCTCTGACATATATAAAATCATTACCTTCAAAATAATAGTTAAAATGATGTTTTTCACATAGATCCATAGTAGCTTTAATCGCTTTGGCTGGTACAACATTCTTATAGACACATTTGCCTTTATATTCTACATAAGCACCATTACATGTAACATAGCCTGAAAATGGATACTTCATAACACCATCCACAATAAAACATTTACATCTACCTGTTGATAAGAACACATCATGTCCTTCTTCCTTTAGTTTATCTAAAGTACGGATAGTTTCAGGTGTGATTTCATATTTATCCTGATTACAATCAATAAGTGTCCCATCTATATCAAAAAAGAATAATTTATTCATATTACAATCTCCTTTTCTAGCAAGTACTTCCATTATATCAAATGTATATAGAAAAGAAACTACTTAAGATAAGTCTCACAAAATCTTTAATAAGCGATAAAAAAAAGATGGGTATTTCTACCCATCTCACTAACATTCTCCATTAAATACTTCTGGAAGGAATACTTTATGTGTTTTACTTCTATGTCTTACAATTACATAAGTAAGAAGTACAGATACAACAAGTAAACCAACGAAGAATAAGATTTCTGTTGTAGGAACTGCAGTTGCATTCGCAATAACTGATCTAAATCCATTTACACTATATGTGAATGGTACAAATGGATGTAATACTTTATACCAATGTGGTGCAGTTTCTAGTGGATAAGTACCAGCAGAAGCACCAAGGTTAAATACCATGAAGATTAAAGCGATAAATTCACCGATACGACCAAATGCGATTGCAAGGAATGCGATGAATGCCATAAAGGCAAGTGATAATAAGAGCATGAATGCGATACATAATCCTGGTCTAGCAGGAGTGAATCCACAAAATCCTCTTAAGCTGAAGTATAAGATTAATGCCTGTACAATTGATAATGGAACCATGACTGTAGCTTTTGCAAGTAAGAACTTAACTGGGCTATCTGTAGTAGTCATACCCTTACCAAATGGATACATTAAGCTTAATGCCATACATGCAACATATAAAGCAACACTCATCATATAAGGTGCCATTGCATGACCATTGTTTGGCATGTTAGTTATTTCTTTCTTTTGTGTATCTACTGGAGTAGACATCTGTTTGTATGTCTTGTTAGTAGATTTGATATTACTCTTCTTAGAAGCATCTTTTAAGCTGCTTGTAAGTGTATTAGTTCCATCACCAATAGTAGTTAATCCTTCACCTAATGTTGCAGATCCTGCTGCTAACTGGTTAGATCCAGAACTGATCTTTAATGCACCATCAGCTAACTGAGAAGCACCACTATTTAATGTTTTATTGTTTGAAGCAAGTGTACCTAAACCATTATTTACCTGTTTAACGCCACCTGTATAAGTCTTTAAACCACTCTGTAATGTACCTAAGCCTTCATCAATCTGGCTTACTGCACCAACCATACCAACTGAATTAGAAGTTCCCTTCATATTAGCCTGTACTGTTTTTAAGCTAGATACTAATGAGTTAACTGCTGAATTGTTTGCAGTAGCTAATTGTTGTGAACCAGCTAATAATTCCTGTGTCTTCGCATTCGCTGTTGACTGATTCTTTAATACTTCCGCATTACCATAAAGTAATGTAGTTAACTGTTTTAAATCACTTGTATTTAATTTATTTGTTAACTGAGAAGCCACCTGTCTTAATGTCTGTGCCTGTGTGGCATGACTTGTTGCCTGCAACATTAACTGTTGTGCTAGTAGAGGCTGAGTTGCCTGTAAACTTTCTGCCTTTGCCTTTTCTGCTGCAGCTAATTTATCTAGCTTATCCGCATTTGTATTCATAGTACCAATTGTAGTTGTCATTACAGAAACCATACTATCTAATTTTTTAGCTGCCTGTAAGTTGTTTTCTACTAAATTGTTATCATCAATACCTGCCTGAATCTGAGTGAGTGCTTGTGATAACTGTTTTGAACTTTCATTCATTTCATTATTCTTTTGAGTTAATGTATTTAACTGTTCAGCATTCTGATTTAAACCATCAGATAACTGTTTTTCAGCATCCTTCACAGCACTTAATAACTGTGAGCTACCAGACTTTAATTGAGCAGCACCATTATTTAATGTAGCACTGTTGTTATCTAACTGCTGTGCACCCGCTTTTGCAGTAGATACACCTTTTGTATAAGCACTTAATCCTTTAACTAAAGAATCAGCACCATCATTGAACACTAATGCGCTTGTTGCAAGAGTATTCAAGTTTTCTGTGATAGTCTTATTACCTTCACTTGCAGTAGCTACACCATCACTTAATTTCTGTGAACCATCTGCAGCTGTGTTAAATCCTTTACTTAATGTTTTTACATTCTTGAATAAGATCTTTGAATAAGTCTTAGTCACTGTTGATGAGATTTCAGCTTTTACTTTAGCCATAGCTGAATCATCCATCTTAGTCGCAATGTAGTTTGTCTGTGGATTTGTAGTATATGTGAGCATCATTGTCTGTGGATCATCATCCAATAATGTCGTCGCATTTTTAGAGAAGTTTTCAGGAACAGTAATTATCATGTAATACTTTCCATCTTTTAAACCTTTCTTTGCTTTTGTTGATGAAACAATATTGAAATCCATTGAATCATTCTTTGATAGTTTATCACTTAGCTGTTTACCAATATCCATAGTAGAACCATTATATTTAACTTCTTTATCCTTATTTACAACGGCTACTGGAAGCTGATCCGTTTGACCATATGGATCCCACATAGAACCTAAGAAAACACAAGCATAAATCATTGGAATGATCATGATTGCACAAAGTACAATTTTAAGCCATGTACTTTTCGCAATGTTTTTCCATTCTGCTTTAATCATATTACCCTTTCCTTTCTGTCATCTTCCTAATGACTAGTAGTCATTTTAGTTGACCATTAGTCATTTATCAATTTACAAATAAGGTGATTTGATAAAAAAACATGATGTAAGCGTATATCATTTTTTAATAAATATAAAAAAAAGACTGCTGACATAAGTCAACAGTCTAATGAACTAAAATTATTCAATGATTTCAGTTACGTTACCAGCACCTACAGTACGTCCACCTTCACGGATAGAGAACTTAGTACCGTTTTCGATAGCGATTGGGTGAATTAATTCTACAGTGAATTCTACGTTATCGCCTGGCATAACCATTTCAGTTCCTTCTGGTAATTCGATAACACCAGTGATATCAGTAGTTCTGAAATAGAACTGTGGTCTATAGTTACCGAAGAATGGAGTATGACGTCCACCTTCATCCTTAGTTAATACATAAACATGAGCGTTGAATTTCTTATGTGGATGTACTGAACCAGGTTTAGCTAATACCTGACCTCTTTCGATCTGGTCTCTGTTGATACCTCTTAAAAGAACACCAATGTTATCACCAGCTAGAGCGTAGTCAAGTAACTTTCTGAACATTTCGATACCTGTAGCAACAGTCTTCTGAGTTTCATGGATACCAATGATTTCAAGTTCATCGTTAAGGTTTAACTGACCACGTTCAACTCTACCAGTAGCAACTGTACCACGACCAGTGATTGTGAATACGTCTTCAACTGGCATTAAGAATGGCTTATCAGTTTCACGAGCTGGATCTGGGATATAAGAATCCATAGTGTCTAATAATTCATGGATTGCAGGAGTCCACTTTGGATCACCTTCAAGAGCCTTTAATGCAGAACCACGGATGATTGGAGTGTCATCTCCTGGATAGTCGTATTCAGATAATAAATCACGAACTTCCATTTCTACTAAGTCGATTAATTCTTCGTCATCAACCATATCGCACTTATTTAAGAATACGATGATGTATGGAACACCAACCTGACGAGATAATAAGATATGTTCTCTTGTCTGAGGCATAGGTCCATCAGTTGCAGCTACTACTAAGATAGCACCATCCATCTGAGCAGCACCAGTGATCATGTTCTTGATGTAGTCAGCATGGCCTGGACAGTCAACGTGTGCATAGTGACGATGAGCAGTTTCATATTCAACGTGTGCAGTGTTGATTGTGATACCACGTTCTTTTTCTTCTGGAGCAGCATCGATTGCAGCATAGTCCATAGCTTTAGCCTGACCTTCACTAGCTAATACAGTAGTGATAGCAGCTGTTAAAGTAGTTTTACCATGGTCAACGTGACCGATAGTACCAATATTTACGTGAGTTTTCTCACGGTTAAATTTTTCCTTAGCCATTTAAGGTTATCCTCCTATATAATTCTAAAATTTTACATAACTATTTTAATAGATTTTATTGAGAATTGCAATAAAAATCATAGTTATTCTTATTTTACGCCGTTCTTTTTAATGATTTCTTCCTTGATTGATTTAGGAACAGGTTCATAACGGTCGAACTGCATTGTATAGTTACCACGACCCTGTGTGAATGATCTTAAGTCTGTTGCATAACCGAACATTTCAGCTAGAGGTACAGAAGCTTCAACCATTACAGCATTTCCTCTTTCTTCCTGACCATCGATCATACCACGTCTAGATGAGATATCACCCATAACGCTTCCTAAGTATTCAGAAGGTGCAGTTACTTCTACCTTCATGATTGGTTCAAGGATTACTGGAGCACACTTCTTACC
>NZ_DAWDDM010000141.1:0-5066 GCF_052354645.1 Catenibacterium sp. | reverse complement strand
AATAAAGACCAGATTCTTAGTATCTGATGATAATTGATAATATTGTAGGAATAGTGGTGTAATGAAAAGAATGAATATATTCCATATAATAGAGAAGATAACTGTGATCTTCATCAGCTTCTTAAAGTAATAATGTGCACTGTCTATATCCTTTGCTCCCATGCACTGTCCTATGACTGTAATAAAGACAGGTCCCATTGTAACTCCCACTAGGGCTGCAAGTGACCAGATACTTTGGGCCACACCATTGGCTGCAATCTGATAAGTACCAAACAAAGCAACAACTGAACTCAAGGCTACTTTAACTAACTGAAAGATTCCTTGTTCAATCCCATTAGGAACCGCAATATTCAATACTCTTTTCAACATCTTAGCATCAAATACAAATATATGCTTCTTTTCATAATAAGTAGTCAGTGTCTTATTGAAGCATAAGAATGTGATTACTACTGCAGAAAAAACTCTAGCAATTAGTGATGGATAAGCGACACCTGCCACACCTGCATGTAAGACAAAGACACCTATGCAGTTTCCAATACAGTTAATAATATTAGATACAATAGAAATATACATAGTTGTAGATGTTTTAGCCATAGAGCGATATAAAGCAGCACCTGCATTATAAATGGCAAGAGCAGGATAAGAATAGGCAGAAATCTTTAAATACGTTATACAAGCCTGCATTACTGTGTTTTCTACACGACCAAATAAGAGTCTTAATAGTGATTAATTGAATATCATCATATGTATAATGTTAACTTTTGAAAAGTGAATCTATATCATCAATATTTGTCCTGATGCACGATTTGTATCTTCATTTTTTTTACGTCCAATATATTGACTGATGACAACTGCACCACCTGATGCAAGGGCTATAAACAAATATATAAAAACTGTATTAAATGAATTTACAAGAGAAACACCAGATACCGCACTTTCTCCCACAAAGCTTACAATAAAAGTATCTATGATACCTACTAGCATCACTAGCAACTGTTCAAAAAAGAGTGGGATGATCATATTTTTTAAATCCTTATTTGTAAATGTCATAAGTTCCCTCCTGGTATTATTCTAGAAAAGAAAAAATCGAAAGTAAAATACCAATATCGGAAACTGTTATAACTTTTTTGCATAGTAAAAGGCAGTATTCAAACTGCCTCATAGTTATTCTTCGTTATGTAATCCTAATTCTTCCATTCTCTTAGGTGCATAGTTTTCATACTTAGGATGTGGATGCTTATGATCCTTCCAATATTCTTCTGCAATAGGCGCCCATTCTTTTGCATAATCTTCACACTTATCACATAAGTGGTCTGCTGTTTCAGGAGATTCCATATTTGTATCATGTGCACCTGTACGTTTCACCATTTCTCTTAATAATGATGGATTTTCTAACATTGGGCAAGGTCTTAAATGGTTTTCATTAAATGGCTGTCCTTCATGATAAGCCATGAATAAAGGTGACTGCAACATTTCAAGAATTGAATTATCATGAATATTTGTATTTGAATAATGAATAAATACACATGGTTCAGCATCACCATTAGAGTTGATATGGAAGTAGTTTCTACCACCGGCAATACATCCACCAACATATTCACCATCATTTTGGAAATCCATTGGATAGAAGTTAATATCGCATTTATCTGAACGGATATATCTAAACCGGTCAATCATATACTTTCTCTGTTGGATTGTAGGAAGCAGGTCAGTAACTGCGTTATTTCCTACTGGCATATAATGGAAGTAGAAACCAAAACGAGCCCCTTTATCAGTAATCATCTTAAAGAATTCATCACTTGTGACTGCTTCTACATTATATTTTGTATAGCAGATAGATGTACCAAAGACAATACCATATTTCTTTAAGAGATCCATGGCCTTCATAACAGCTTCAAAGTGACCTGCACCTCGTCTTGCATCATTTGTTTCTGGAGTACCTTCAATTGATAATAAGAATGTAATATTACCAAGTCTTACAAGTTCTTTACAGAATGCATCATCAATCAAAGTAGAATTTGAGAAGATTGCGAATTCTACATCATTATGCTTTTCAGCTAATTTAATGATTTCTTTCTTCTTTACAAGTGGTTCACCACCAGTTAATAAGTAAAGATAGACACCTAATTCTTTACCTTGTGTGACAATCTTATCCATATCTTCAAAAGTTAAGTTGCTTTTATGTCCATAAGTACCACTCCAGCATCCTTCACAATGCATATTGCATGCACTTGTTGGATCAAAAAGAATCAACCAAGGGATATTACAGTTGTATTTCTTTCTGTTTTCACGGATTGTTTTTGTACCTCTAAAGAATGCTTCATAGCCAAGATTCAAAGCTGTCTTCTTGATGAATTCTGGATTAGCATCATCAATCACACTATTGATATATTTCACCCATTTGTTGTTTGGATCCTGTACCGCAACTCTCGCTGCGTCATAGCTTTCTTTACTAAATCCTTTTCCATAGAACTTTTCAGCCAAGTCAATGAGCTTCAAATATTCTCCTGTACGGTCTTTGTCCAAACCTTTCACAATATGGTCAATTGCAACCTCCATCGCTTTTCTTTCAGCTGCATGTGATACTTTATCTAATGTATTCATAATCAACATCCTCTCTCTTTCACTAATCCTCATTTTAGAATGTTACGGATAAAAGTCAATAAAACTGACCAATGTTCATTTAGGCATTTTTAGGAAAATGTCAAAAAATAGCTTTATATTCTTACAAAATATATGAAATGAACAAATTTTACACTATCTTTACACAAACTTTATTCTAACTAAATCACACTATTATTAGTATAATGCTAGAATTAACGCTATAATGAGTATATAGATGGGAGGATTAATTATGAATATATATAAAGATAACCGAGAATTATCTTGGTTAAAGTTTAATGACCGTGTTCTTATGCAAGCCAAAGATGAAAACGTGCCGTTAGGTGAGCGTCTGACTTTTATTTCAATTTTCCAAACGAACCTAGATGAATTCTTTAGAGTACGTATGGGATTCTTATTTGATCAGGCTTTGTTTTATCCTGCTTTAAAAGAAAATAAGACAAATATGACATCATCTGAACAGATTAAAGCCTGTGAAAGAAAGGTGAAATATCTATATAAGAAGAGAGATAAGATCTATGCATCAAATCTTGAAAAGATGAAAGAATATGATGTGGAGATTGTAGGTTATGATGATATTAAGGATAAAGAAGATAAAAAATTTCTCGAACATTATTTCACTCAGGAAATGCTTCCACTTGTATCACCACAGGTTGTTTCTAAAAGACAGCCATTCCCTTTCCTTAATAATGGTGAACTCTATATTGTGACACAATTAGAAAGTAAAAAGGGTAAGAGAAAGATGGGTATTGTTTCATGCTCTGCTGCTTTTGATGAAAGATTAATTGCCCTACCTAGTAAGCCTGGTAAATTTATTTTGGCAGAAGAAATTGTGAAAAAAAATCTTCCTATGATTTTTCATGGACAAACAGTAAAGAATGCTTCTATAATTCGTATTATAAGAAGTGCTGATATTGAAGAGGATGATTATTCTTTACAAGAACATGAAGATTATCGTGAAATGATGGAAACTCTTATTAAACAAAGGAGAAAGCTTGCACCTTTAAGAATGGAGATGTCTCCAGGTCTAGAAGAGATTGAAGTAGATATGTTGAAACATTTCTTAGATCTTTCTAATGGTCAGGTCTTTGAAGTAGAGAGTCCATTAGAGTTCTCATTTGTATTTACTTTACAGGATTATTTAAAATCACGTCATCCAGAATTATTCTATAAGAAACTTGAAGCACGTAATTCACCTCTTGTAGAAAATACTGTACCAATGATTAAACAGGTATTAAAGCATGATATATTACTTTCTTATCCATTTGAATCTATGGCACCATTCTTAAGATTCTTAGATGAAGCAAGTCGTGATCCACAGGTAATCAGTATTAAGATGACTCTTTATCGTGTGGCTAAAAATTCTAAGGTTGTTAAGAGTTTGATTCGTGCTGCAGAAAATGGTAAGGATGTGACAGTTCTAGTAGAACTTCGTGCACGTTTTGATGAAGAAAACAATATTGCCTGGTCTAAACAGGTAGAGAGTGCTGGATGTCATGTTATTTATGGTTTAAGTGAATTAAAAGTACACTCTAAATTATGTCTTGTCACTTATCGTACAGATGAAGGTATCAAGTATCTCACTCAGATTGGTACTGGCAACTATAACGAAAAGACTTCTAAACTTTATACAGATTTCTGTTTAATGACTTCAGAACATGCTTTTGGTGAAGAAGCCAATGAACTCTTTACTCATTTATGTTTAGGTGAAACAGATCATAATGCGAATATATTATTAGTCGCACCACATTGTATGATTTCAAAAATCTTTGAAAAGATTGATGAACAAATTGAACTTGCAAAGGCTGGTAAACCTGCTTATGTAGGATTTAAATGTAATGCAGTGACAAGTAAGAAAATGATTGAAAAGCTTGTAGAAGCAAGTCAGGCTGGTGTTAAGATTCAATTAATCGTAAGAGGTATCTGTTGTATCATTCCTGGTATTAAGGGTTATACAGAAAATATTCATGTTATATCTATTGTCGGACGTTATTTGGAACATTCTCGTATTTATATCTTTGGTGATAAAAATCCTGAAGTTTATATTTCTTCTGCAGACTTAATGACACGTAACTTAGAAAGACGTGTAGAAGTGGGTGCACCAATTCATGATCCTCGTATTAAGAAGACTATTCTTAATATGTTTGATATTATGCTTCATGATAATGTGAAAGCATCACGTTTATTAAATGATGGTACATATAAACGTGTAAAGAATAAACAAGAGAAGATCAATAGTCAGGAATACTTCTTTAAGAAAAAAGTATAAGGGAGGTATAATATGCGCGTTGGTATTTTAACAAGCGGAGGAGACTGTCAAGCCCTTAATGCAACTATGCGTGGGTTGGCTTTAACTCTTTATAGAAATGTGAAAGATGTTGAAATCATTGGCTTTATTGATGGTTATAAAGGATTAATGTATGAAAAATACAAAAAAATGAAGC
>NZ_DAWDDM010000140.1:0-5084 GCF_052354645.1 Catenibacterium sp. | reverse complement strand
AGCAAACAGTGCTTTTAATTATTTGCACTGTCTACTGGGAGGTCATCATATCATTCTGGATCTTTGTCTTTAAAGTTTTCCATAAATGTATATTTCATAGTCTTCACCTCTATGTGTATTTTATTAATAATAAGTAGAAAAGTACAATGCCAGTTTTGTATTATGCTATAATGTGAGTGCATAGTGAGGAGGATTATCAAATGATTGAAATTGGACAAGTTGAACAATTATTGGCTGTTTCTAAGTATGGTACATTATCTAAAGCAGCTGACGCATTACATATCTCTCAGCCAGCTCTTTCTCGTGCCATGCAGAAGCTTGAAGAAGAACTGCAAGTTCCTATTTTTGACCGTGAAAAGAATCGTATTACTTTAAATGCGACTGGTAAAGTGGCTGTTGATTATGCACAGAAAGTATTATTTTCTGCAAATGATATGATTGCTCGTGTACGTGAATATGATCGTATGACTCATACAATTAGTATTGGATCATGCGCACCTGCGCCTTTATGGGATTTAGTACCTTATGCTGGTAAGATATATGAAGATATGGCTATTTCTTCAGAAATAAAAATGCCAGATATCTTATTATCTGGTTTGGAGAATGATTTATATACAGCTGTTGTATTAAATAAGATTCCTGATAGTAAAGAATTATATTATGAGTTATATGATACAGAAACATTATATTTTTCATTAACACCTGATCATCCTCTTGCAGATAGTAAAGCATTATTCTTTAAGAATCTAGATGGTCAGACAATGCTGTTGTATTCTAGAATTGGTGTATGGTATCCAATGCATTTAGAAACACAGCCTCATACTCATTTTATTCTTCAGGATAATAGAGAGGTATTTAATGATCTTACACAGAATTCTACTCTTCCAACATTTATTTCTGATCTATCTATAGAAAGAGATGGCAAGCCAGACAATAGAAAGATTATTCCAATCATAGATAAAGAAGCGACTAATAGTTTCTATCTTGTATGTAAGAAAAAAAATAAGAAGCTATTAGAACCACTTTATCGTGCTGTAGAAAAAAGATTAGAAAAGAAAAAGAAGTAGTTATTAAAACTACTTCTTTTTAGAATCCTAGATAACCTAGAATAGCACTTACATAGAATAAGATACCTGCAACGATTAATAAATAGTTAGACCAAGTGCTTTTCTTCTTTAAATAGAATGTATTCGCCTGTTCCCCTAAATAAATAGGATATTCCTGTCCTTTTACATAATCTTTTTCAATCTTTTCTACTTTAAATTCCTGGATAGATGCCTGGTTATACTTCTTTGTACCATAAGAATACTGGAAGATAGGACGACAATATAAGTTATTGACTTTCTTATAACCGTGGTAAATTCCTTTAATTTCTCTTTTATCTTTCTTAAAGAAGATTTCATAGATTCCATAAGCCATGAGTAGTGTTCCTAAAATAATAGATAGGATAATCATGAATGGAGATCCTGACTTAAAAGAGAAGAATGAAGTGTTCATATTCATATATTCTACCTCCATAGAGTATTCTACCAATATTTCGTGAGTAAACAATATTTTTTTTGATTTTTCGTGTATAATATAGAATGTAATTAAAGGGGGTTCTCATGGATATTATTAAAAACTTAAAGTCACGTTTTGATTCTGTGCAATGTGATTTTCTTATTGCGATTGCCGCAATATTCCTTCCTTTCTATATTACTGTAGTGATTCATGCAATTATATTCTTTAAATGGATTAAACAGGGTGAGGTAAAGAAAGGTTATGAAGAAACAAAACGAAGCAAATATATTATTTTCTTCTCAGCACTTATTTTCTTAACAAGTGTCTTTTATCAGAACTGGCCAGGAGCTGGTGTATCATTAGGTTATTTGATGTTATACAGTATGACACTTGTATATAGACGTCATGCAAGTGAAGAACTATTTGATACAATGTTGAATATAGTGATTGGTTTAAGTGTATTTGCAGCTGTATGGGCTATTATTGAATATATCTTCATCTTAAGACAGTTTGATCTTGAGGGATGGTATTTGGTTGTATTTAATGCACCACAGTATCGTACGAATGCAATGTTCTTTAATGCGAACTACTATGCAATGATGATTGAGTTCTTTGTGGCTATTTGCTTCTATAAGTTCTTGAAGTATACTCATAATCATGGATTTATGAATCATATTAAAGAAATAGTGATTATTGGTTTAATTACATTACTTAACTTATTCTGTCTATATTTAACAGGATGTCGTACTGCATGGCCTGCACTTGCTGGTGGTCTTGCGATTATGTTGTTGTTTAATCGTAATTATAAGAGTTTTGGTGGTATTTGTGCTGTAGGTGCGGCTGGTGTTGGTTTCTTTATTGCGAAACCTCAATATATTCCACGTATGAGCAATATTGTGAAGTACTTAGGGGTAAGAAAACATATCTGGGAAGTTGCTATTCAGAACATTAAGACACATTTCTTATTTGGTGAAGGACCTATGACATATTGGCATATTTATGCACAATATAATGGGCATCCTACACAGCATTCACATAATATCTTTATTGATCCTGTTTTATGTTTTGGGATTATAGGATTATTAGTGATTGCACCGTTCTTCATTGAAAATATTAAACGTTTATATCGCTTATTAAGAACTAAGTGTAACCCTACTCTTGTTGCTTTAATTGTAGGCTATATTGTGATGATTTATATTCATGGATTACTCGATTATACAATCTTCTTTGTATCAACTGGATTCTTATTTGCGATGATAGTAAGCAGTTTTGACATTTATAGAAAAGAAATTGATCAATAAGGCAATGATTCATTGCCTTTTTAATAAGGAGAAAAAGAATGGATAAAAAACTTTATGAGACTTATGTAAGAATCTTAAATAAGGAACTCGTAACTGCCATGGGATGTACAGAACCTATCGCAATTGCGTATGCAGGAAGTCTCGCAAGAAAGACGTTAGGTGTTATACCAAATAAGATATTAATTGAAGTCAGTGGTAATATCATCAAGAATGTTAAGAGTGTTATTGTGCCTCATACTCATGGAAATAAAGGTATTGAAACAGCTGCCTGTATTGGGATTACAGGTGGAGATGCAGAAGCAGAATTAGAGGTTATTAGTCATGTGAAGGAAGAAGATATTGTTGCGATGACTGAACTTATGAATAGTGCTTCTATTAAGGTACGGCCTTTAGAATCCCCTTATTCTTTAGATATTCGTTTGACTGTATCTAATGATGAACATGAAGCAATGGTACATATTGCAGGAACACATACACATATTGTAGAAATGACAAAAGATAATGAAACTATTGTATGTAGAGAAGCATTGAAACAGACTATTGATGAAGATTATCTCACTCTTACTATGCATGATATTTATACTTTTGCGAAAGAAGTAGAGATTGATGATGTAAAAGAATTATTAGATCAAATGATTGAATGTAATACTGCCATTGCACAAGAAGGAATGAATGGTGATTATGGGGCTAATATTGGTAAGGTGATTGCGATTAGAAAAGATTTACCAAGTCTATTAAAGGCCTATGCAGCAGCTGGTAGTGATGCAAGAATGAATGGTTGTGAACTACCTGTAGTGATTAATTCTGGTAGTGGTAACCAGGGATTAACTGTATCTGTACCTCTTATTGTTTATACAGAAAGAGAACATTTAGATAAAGAGAAGTTATATCGTGCTCTTGTGATTTCTAACTTAACAGCCATTCATTTAAAGACTGAGATTGGTCGTTTATCTGCCTTCTGTGGTGCAGTGAGTGCAGGTGCTGCATGTGGTGCAGGACTTGCTTATTTAAAGGATGCAAGTGAAGAAGTGATGAATCATACAATCGTAAATGCCTTGGCTATTACTTCTGGTATTATCTGTGATGGTGCTAAAGCAAGTTGTGCTGCAAAGATTGCAGTCAGTGTAGAAGCTGGCATTCTAGGGTATGATATGTATATGAATGGTCAGCAGTTCTATGGTGGAGATGGTATTATTTCTAAGGGTATAGAAAATACAATCCACAATATTGGTGTATTAGGAAGTCAAGGTATGGCTTCTACTGACCAGGAAATTATTAAAATTATGTGTGAATAGTAAAAGCTGCCGATTGGCAGCTTTTAGTGTCCTATTTCATCATATGTATACAAGTGTATATCATGTTCTTTAAGATAGTCTTTGAGTTCTTCTGAACATAACATCTCTGCTTCTTTTGTACGATCAAGAGTGAGAGAAGAAGTACGTAGTATTTGTGCATCAAGATATCCTGGATGACAAACTAACAAATCACAACCATCATTATGTGCATTCTCTACCATTTCTTTAAAAGATTTAAAAGGATCATAGCCTTCCTTCATACTCTCCATATGCATATAGAGTTTTTCTCCTGCCAGATCAACAGGTGTCCCATCAAAAGAAATATCATTGAACTTTAAATTGTGTCTTTTCGCAACAATTTCAATACCCCTTAATAAATTATCACTGGCTACTGCATGAGCTTCAAAATAAGAAGGTTCAAGATGAGTTATCTCTTTAAATCTTTCATATTGTGCTTCTATTTCTATAATTGCTTCTTCTAGTACTACAAAGTCTTCTTTACTTTGTCTATATGTTCTACTGGATTTAAATTGTCCATTCTCATCTACAAGACTTGGAATAAGTTTTGGATCACTGATAGGCGTACCAATACATACATTGGTATGCTGTCCTAAACAGATATCTAAATCCTTTACAAGTTCATAGCCTTCTACAGAATCAGGCATATTCACCATAAAACCAATATTCTTAATCACACCATTTTTTACTGTATCATATATACCATAATTCACACCTCGGCTGTAACCTAAATCATCAGCACGTACCATAATCTTCATAAAAAATCCTCCTAAATAAAAATGATCCTAGTTATCATACTTATTATATATATACAATACATAATAAGATCATACCGCCAGGATCACTTCTTTCTATATATAGTTTACTCTATAGTGTAAGCGTTGTCAATTAAGACAAATAAAAAACCAAGTGCACTGTCTGATTCCAATGTGATAATGTCTCAATGTATCCAAGTTGATAATGTCCCAAT
>NZ_DAWDDM010000139.1:0-5091 GCF_052354645.1 Catenibacterium sp. | reverse complement strand
GTGAGAACTTACATTATCTCGATGTGAGTATATTTAATCACATTTAGAGTGGCAGGAAGCCAGATAGCTGTAATGCCTGCTTTTTTAAGCTTAAAGGCATTGATTCTTAATATTTTCCATAAATGTGGACTAGATGGAAGATACCATTCAAAACCCTGCATCATGACGCCCTTCTTCATACCATCACCCCTTTGTTTATTATAACCTATTGATTTATGTTGTGCACAAAGGGAATAATCTAAATGTACACAAAATGTATTGACAATAAGAACCGCTTACATTCAATATGTAATTGTATAACGATATAAAAGAACTATAATAGTGCATAAGGGAGTGGTGGTATGAAAAAGAAGTATGAAGCATTGGCTATTAGCTTCTTATTTGTGAATTTAGTATATAGTCATGGTGTGATTCATTTACAGCCTTCTATTGGGGATGAGATTGTAGGCATGTTGTATAATTTGTTTCATTTGTTTGAATATAATACGGTTATTGTACCTTTTGGTTTGAGTGCCTTCTGTTTTCTTATTGGCATGGCTGGTTCTTTTGTGATGGCTATATGTGGTATTCATTCACATAGTTCTATTTCTATATTTCAGGGAATATTAAGTTTAATACAAGGGTTACTTGGAGCTACTGTGATGACACTATTTATTCATGATCGTCATTTGATAGAAAAAGAATTAGTTGGTTCTTTAGGAACACTTACTACTATTACAATACTCGTTGTATTGTCTAATGCGATACTTAGTGTTCTAGTAGAGATGGATGTAAGAAATCATATACATCTATTTGATCATGCTTTATTAAATCCTTTAATGAGTAATTTACCACTTTCTACACTATTTCTAGTAATCACTTTAATAGCATATGCAATCATGTATTTGTTGCCAATAAATAGTATTTGTTATATGTTTGGATTAAATCTTGTACTATTGACAGGTGTACTTGGATGTTTTTCTATTGGTATGAGCGCATTATTAAGAAGAGTGAATACTCTTTATATGATATGTGGTAGTCTTATGGTTCTTATATGTTTAGTAAGCTTTATGAGATTTCATATTATTGCCTGTATATTAGCTGTCATCTGTCTTATTATATGTATAAGAAATAAACCTATTAATGTATAGAGGAGATCATCTCCTCTTTTTTACATAAAAAAGCCTTCGAAATGAAGGCTTTTATGACTTAAGTGCTAAGCGATATGAAATCTCATCTAGCATCACATAAACAGGGATAGGATACCGTAAGTAGTGGATGTATGATTTCAATTAATAATGCAGTAAATTTGTATTTCATGTAAATATTACCTCCCTTATTTATGAATTGTCTATATATTAGCATATAATAATATACATGTCACTCAATATTATAACAAAAAAAATAGAGAAGCAAATTGCTTCTCTATTCATCGTCTTCACTTGTGATAAACTCATCATAAATAGCTTTGATAGCTGGTTTGAAATAACAGTTTCTTACACCTACGATGATATTTAATTCTGATGAACCCTGGTCAATCATCTTAACGTTGATATTTTCTTTCGCAAGTGCTTTAAATACTCTTGCTGAAGTACCACGGCTGTCCTTCATACCACGACCTACAACCGCAATGAGGGCTAAATCAGATTCTAAGACAATATAGTCTGGCTGTACTGCACGATGTAATCCTGCAAGAATAGCCTGTTCTTTTTCAATAAAGTCATCACTATTCACAATGATAGTCATTGTATCAATACCAGAAGGCATATGTTCAAATGATAAGCCATGTTCTTCAAATACCTGTAGGACTTTACGACCAAAGCCGATTTCACTGTTCATCATGTCTTTTTCAATCATAACAGTCGCAAAACCTGTTTTACCTGCAATACCCGTAATAACATGATCTGGTTTATGACAAGTACTTTCTACAATTAAGGTACCTGGATCTTCTGGACTATTTGTATTCTTGATTAAGATAGGAATACCTTCGTTTCTTACTGGGAAGATGGAATTCTGATGTAGAACACTCGCACCCATATAAGATAATTCTCTTAGTTCTTTATAAGTGATTGTCGCAATTGGTTTAGGATTTTTCACAATACGAGGATCTGCAATTAAGAAACCTGATACATCAGTCCAGTTTTCATATAAATCTGCACAGGCACATTTTGCAACAATAGAACCAGTGACATCACTACCACCTCTAGAGAAGGCTTTAATACGCCCTGATTCATCATTTAACTGTCCATAGAATCCTGGAATAACTGCATAATCATGTTCAGATAAAGCTTTTGTAAGAGCTACATCTGTTCTCTTTTCATCATATCTACCATGTTTATCAATATAGATTACATCGGCAGCATCAATAAAGTCAAAGCCTAAATAATTAGCTAATACTTTACCATTTAAATATTCACCACGTGAAATTGTATAATCAAAACTATTCTGTTTCTTGATTTCTTCTTTAATTTTTTTAAAGTCTTCTTCTAAAGAAATATCAAGACCTAATTCAGTAATGATTTCATTGTAACGTTCTTTGATTCTGTCATAGATTTCTTCAAAATCATCTTTATTGTGATGTGAATAAGCTAGAATCAATAAGTCTGTTACTTTTGTATCTTCTTTATTTCTTTTCCCAGGGGCACTGGGAACTACATAATGACGATCAGTATCTTCTAGAACGATGTCATGTACTTTTTTAAATTGAGTTGCGCTGGCTAACGATGAGCCACCAAATTTAACCACTTTCATATCTTTATTCCACCTCACGCTTTTGTATAAAGATTACATGATATGGCTAAATTAATCAATATATTTTTTGCTTAATTCGAATATTTTTTCAAAATAACTTCGATTTTCTTGTAAGAAACGAATGTGATGATAGAAATAACACCATATTTAAAGAGATTGAATGGAACAAGTGATGCAATAACCATAGTTGTTACATCTTTTACAAATGGATTAACTGCAGATACCATTCCAACAATCTGTTCCATAGACATACCAAATAGTTTAGCATACATTGGGAACATCACTAAGATATTTGATGCAATCGCAAATAAGCTTGTTGTAATAGTGGCAAGTACCATACCTATTACAGCACCCTTCTTAGTACGATGCTTTCTATAATATAAGCAGGCTACTCCCATATAACATACGCTTAGTAAGAAGTTAGATGCTTCTCCTACAAACATAGTTGTTGTTGGTTTAAAGAGAAGGTTTAAAACGATCTTTAAGAATGCGATTAAAACACCAGTTACTGGGCCGAATACAAATCCACCAATTAATACTGGGAAGTCTGAGAAGTCAAATTTAATAAATCCAGGTGCTAATGGTACATTAAAGTCTAATACCATTAAGATTGCAGCTAATGCACCAAGTAGTGCTGCCATTACTAGTTTTTTAGTTTTCATTTTTGCCTCTTTCTATGGCGAAAAAAAATCTCCTATATATCTTATAGGAGATTGAAAAAGTCATTTCATAAAAACGCCATCTTTTTCCATCCGGACTATACCGTCGGTACTGGAATTACACCAGTTCATGCTTTACGCTCGCGGACTTTTACCGCCGATCAGGAATTTCACCTGCCCCAAAGATACAAGAACTATTATAGAAATGTTATATGAAGTTGTCAACAGATAGAAAAAAATAAGGCAAATCCCTTATTTAGTTCTTCTCTTTAAAAATAATACGACGCCAGAAGATAATACTAAAATACAACCTATTGCATAGATGAGTGTTGTACCCATACCACCTGTACTAGGTAGTAATGAGCCATAGTTATTCAATACATTGACTTGATCTACCACATCATTATCTACCTTTACAACACCTTTCCCATCAGTATCCGATGTAACAACTATCTTTATAGGTGTTTTTATTAAGTTGTAGCCTTTAGGCGCTTCTATTTCTTTTAAGTAGTATGTATCTGCTTGTATTCCTTTAATATTAATCTTTCCATCACTATAGGATGTTAGTGTAACATTTCCATTCTTACTATTATAATCAAAGTTACTTCCTGATTGAACAAATTTTAATGCATTAGTCTCAGTTGGATTTGAATCTTTAGATAAGATAAACTTTGCACCAGCAAGTGCTTTATTATATCCAGTATATTTAAATATAGGGATACTGTAAGTAAATGTTTCTGTTTTAGATTCTTCAGTTCTTGAGTTTTCACCATAAGTTAAATAAGAAGTATTAACGAGTGGTGTATCAATAGGTGCATCATTACTAAGTATCACTAAATACTTAATATAGATCTGTGTCAACTTACCTGAGTCAATATCATCTTGATATTTCTTATAAAACGAATCAGTAAAAGTCAAGTGAAAATTACAGCCGTCATTTGTATTGGTTGTTGAAACGTAATCGTTATATTTCTTCAAAGATTTACGCTTTAAGCTTTCATCTTTTTCATTACTATAATAGGCAATACCATCTTTAAGTACAGAATTATATTTCAAATATTGATTCATATAGTCATGTAAACAATAGTTTGTGACATGTGGCTTAACATTAATGATCGTTTCAAAGAAGACATTATCCCCACGATTCATTGAATTTCTTTTCTTATTATTACTTATTGTTCCACCATTGGCAACAAGCTTACTGACACTAGGAGAGGCATGCTTGTCTCTTATTTCTACTTTTGGATGAGTTGTATCAATACTGCAAGCTGTTCCTGTACTGGTTTCTACTAAGTAATATCCTAGTGGTAAGTTTTCAAATACAACTTTCGCATTTGTCTCATTAGATGCTTTTGCAGTTGCGGTTGGTGAAATATTTTTATTCTTCGCATATTCCATGGCAAGAAGACCAAAATTACGTGCACCAATTTCATTTTTTTGATCATCTTTAAAAGTGACATAACCATCATTATTTGTTTCTATATATTTTTTTGCAACACTTGAATTAATAAATCCATCCCAGGAATCACCATTTCTTATATATGAATAAGCCCCTTTGGTTTCATCAAAACTTTCAAGTGTTAAGATTTTAAATATCTTATATGTTTCCCCAGGTTTTACATTTGTAACTGTAACTTTACCGTTTGTATCTACTGCCTCAACAACAGTAACCATTGAAATAACCATCATAAATATACACATA
>NZ_DAWDDM010000138.1:0-5095 GCF_052354645.1 Catenibacterium sp. | reverse complement strand
GTGTCGCATTTTTCTATTTTGGAAAACTGTCATTTATTTCGAGACAGCCTCTTTTTTATTAGTCTAGATTTTCACCATTAGATTCAATAACTTTCTTATACCAGTAGAAAGAGTCTTTCTTACTTCTCTTCATAGTACCAGTACCATCATCATGTTTATCTACATAAATAAAGCCATAACGTTTTCTCATTTCTCCAGTACCTGCAGAAACAAGGTCAATACAGCCCCAAGTTGTATAACCGATTAAATCAATACCTTCTTCAATCGCTTTATCCATTTCTTTAATATGTGCACGGTAGTAGTCAATTCTATAATCATCATGAATAGAGCCATCTTCTTCTACTGTATCAAAGGCACCTAAACCATTTTCTACAACCATTAATGGTAATTCATAACGGTCATAAACAACCTCAAGATAGTATCTTAATCCCTGAGGATCTAATGCCCATCCCCAATCAGAATATGTTAAGTAAGGGTTACGTACACCAAATGACATATTACCACTTACTGTATCTTCATTCTTATGAGTTGTAATAGACTGAGACATATAATATGAGAATGTATAAAGATCAACAGTACCATTCTTTAATTCTACTAGATCCTGTTCAGTGATATCTAATTCGACATTGTGTTCCTTCCATAAGCGTTTCGCATATGTTGGATATTTACCTTTACACTGCACATCTCCACAATAGAAGATACCCTTTTCCCATTTATAACGATTAAAGAGAATATCTTCTGGATCAGATGTGAGTGGATAATAAGTAATACCACAGATCATGCAGCCAATCTGATAATCAGGATCAATTGCATGACCAATCTGTACAGCTCTCGCACTCGCTACAAACTGATAATGAAGATGCTGATATGCTTCCTGGAAAGCTTCATCACTTGCATCATCTGGTAAGAAGTTAATTGTATTATTAATTTCATTAAATGTAAGCCAGTATTTAACTAAGCCTTTATATTCTTTAAAGATTGTAGTTACATACTTTTCATATAATTCAATATACTTTCTATCCTGCCAGTCACCATACTTTTCTTCTAATGCAAGTGGTGTATCAAAGTGCCAGATAGAAACGAGTGGTTCAATACCAGCATTTCTTAGTTCTATGAATACATTTCTATAGAAGTCTAAACCAGCCTGATTTGGTTCTGTTTCTTCTCCTGTAGGGTAGATTCTAGACCATGAAATAGAAAGTCTGAACATCTTGAATCCCATTTCTTTAAGTAAGGCAATATCTTCCTTATAGTGATGATAGAAATCAATACCATCATGGTTAGGATAAAGTTCATCATCAAAGACTGCAAAATGAGCCCCTTCTGGTAATTTAAAGCCATGGTTAGGTAATTTCTGTTTCTGACCATCCTTATCAATAAATGTAACCATTCTAGGAGTATTGACTGTTCCTCCTGTAGTTACATCAGTACGGGCCATACCTCTTCCATCTACATTCCATGCCCCTTCACATTGATTGGCAGCAACAGCACCACCCCAATAAAAATCTTTACTAAATGTCATTGTTTATTCCTCCTAAATCATATTATATGAATTTTGAAACAAATATATTAAAAACTGACAGATTATGAAAATATTATTTTGGAATATCACATGAACCATAGTAATTATTCAAACCTACAATATGTGTATAGGTTTTGTGATCGATAGAGATATAATCTACATTTTCTGTAAGGTTCTTATATGTATTCTCTATTTGATATTCACAATAAGGGTTCTTCATAATAGTTCCTGAATAATTTATATCAGTAGAAATAGGATAAGCATTATAGACAGGCATATTAGTATAAAGTGGTATTTCTAGTATACGTTTCACATGATCCATATGATTAGAGATATACCCTTTCAACATATTCTTTGCTTCACTATAAGGTGCTCTGATGTTAGACATATAATAATGATGACCAGGATTATTGTTGTGGACATCAAATTTCTGCAGATAAAGAGAATCCTGTCCTTTAGTGATATAATTATCAGCTAAATACTTAGAACCATAGAGAATAGCTTTTTCTCTTGTATCCCAGTTTCTTGATGCCGCAAAGTCTATCCCATCCTGATCACTACTGTTTGCTCCAATATTATATATATTATAGAAGAGAGGTCCTTGCGGATTGTTTCTTGCATGTCCTCCACGAAGTCCTAGTCCTCCACCTGTCTGTTCCTGAATCGCACGGGTAATGAGTAATGACATAGAGACGTTATTTACTTCTGCACTGTAACGATAGAGTTCGGCCCAATCTTTTTTAGACTGGGGTTCTATACCTGACATTTCAGTTTCTGCCAGCATTCTTTTTCCTTCCTGTAATGTTTCAGAAGGATTATAAGTGAGTTTCTCAAACATCAACGCATGATAAGCATCCAAACCATTACGTGGATCTAAGAAATAACGGGCTGCATTCATAGAGACACGACACCATGTCTGTCCTTCTATAATATCAGGAGAGGCAATCATTGAAAAATCATTTGTATCTATTAATGATTTACTTTGGAAGATGGATGCAGTTTGACTAAAATCTAAAGAAGTATTAAGAGGTATATAGCACCATTCTGGATAAAGTGCATGTAAGAATCGTAAAGATTGTTTATAACTATCAGGAAATGATGTGATTTCTTTTTCAAAAGATTCATCAAATACATATGCAATCACATTACGACTTGATATATAGCCTTCTTTCTTCTCACCATTCACATATATATAACCATAATATTGAGAACCTCTTTGTCCTTCTACAACTAAAGGTTGTCCCATTGTGAGTGTTTGATTAAGAAAAGATGTATTCTCTTTAACTAAGAAAATATGAGGTGCAAGTTCCTTATACGAAGTACATTGATGAACACCTAGAAGTAAAACTAGTACACATACTATCTTAATAATCGATGTCTTCTTCATTGACCCACCCCACCTGTGCACCACAGATAACATAGACATAATGTCCATATACTCCTGCAATCTTCACTTCAGTGCCTTTTTCACCTATAAACCAATGATCTGTATAATCATCTAAACAATAGAGATGATGATTTCTTTCATATAAGAATTCATTCTTAATAGAGATCATTACATGATCACTCACTCTATAACATTGACTAAACTCTTTTCCTTTCTTCATCATCTTTACTTCATAATCTGGAAAAGCTATCTTGTGGTCTACTTCACCATTGCCATAAAGATCTTTATTTAATACACCTATAGGAAATGGCTGTACACATTCTGTTTGATATGTCACTTCCCCCTTATAACTATGAATAATAAGCGCATTTAATTGTGAGATAGGCTTTACTCCTGTTCCTCCATCAATACAGATGATCTTCTTTTCTTCATCTATAATAATGTCATTATGAATAGAACGAGGGAAATAATTAGATGTAGGAAGATGTCCTACTACAACTGTATATTTTAATGAGTGTCCTAATTCATAAAAATGTTGGAGTTCAAGGTAAGATGATAAACCACACTCCTTATAATTGTCTCTTGGTTCTACACCTGCATGGACAAATAAATAGTCATTAAATAATAGTGTAGTAGGTAAATGGGACATGAACTTTAATTCTTGTTTAAGCTTTTCAGCCATAATCTTCTGCATACCTAAAGGTGTTTCATGTCCATCACTAAAATGTTCATGATTATAAATATCTCTAATAATACCGTTCTTACTATTTCTCTTTAAATACTTAGGAATTTCTCCTGCAATTTCTGGAATAGTAAGTAATGCATTCATCGCCCATTCACAATTACCCATCAAAACATAACACTTAGGAAAGCGTGAAAGATTCATAATAAAGTGTATTGTTTCTAATACCTGGTCTCCTTTTTCTACAAAGTCACCAATAATCACCAAATAATCCTCTACAGGATCATAATTCACTTTTCTTAATAATTCTTTAAAGCGGTCTAAATGACCATGTATATCTGATATCGCAATCAAACGATAATCATTCTTTTCTTTTTTAATTAAATGTTTAGGCGTTAACATAAATACCCTCCTGATATCATTCTACATCAAAAAAAGTAGGTTGACCCTACTTTCTTGTTGCATAATATTTTCTTACAAGCATTTGTGTTTTACGAATATGTCTTTGAATACGTTCTGTTGCTTCATCTTTGTCTCCATCAATGATGGCTTCTAGAATAGCACGATGTTCTGCAAGTGATGATTCTAAACGTTCAGGACGTGCAATAGAATGTCTTGATGTTACAGAAACATAGTAATGAATATCCTTTAGAATCTGTTCAAAATAGGTAGACTGTGTTGCCTGATAAATAGATTCATGGAATAGAATATTAAAATCATTCACTTTATCAAAGTCACCCTTTGTAGTATAGAATTCTAGTAATTCAAATACTTCTTTAATTTTAGCAAGATGTACTTCATCCATACGATCAATTGCGAATGAAACAGCTAATCCCTCTAAAGAAAGACGTATTTCAAACATATCATCAATATCCCGAGGTGAAAAACCTTTCACATAAACACCTTTGTTAGGAATACTTTCTACTAAACCTTCTAATTCTAGCTGTTTTAATGCTTCTCTAATAGGTGTACGAGAAATCTTTAACTCTTTTGCAAGTGTTAATTCATTTAGTTTATCACCGCATTGATAACTTTCATTAAGAATACGATCACGTAATAAGATAAATATTTTAGAGCCCAATGATCCATGGGAAGTTGATTCAAAAATGCTATGAGATGGCATTTCTTTGTCCCTCCTCTTATAATTTATCGATAATTGCGTCTGTAAACTCTTTTGTAGTTGCCTGTCCACCAATATCAGGTGTTGTAAACTTACCTTCTTCTATGACTGCTGCTAAGGCTTCTCTTAAAGATTGTGCTTCTTTCTGTTTATTTAATGCTTCAAGCATCATTGCGAATGCAAGAATTAAAGAACTTGGGTTCGCAATACCTTTACCTGCAATATCAGGTGCACTGCCATGAACAGCTTCATAAATACGGTAATCATCACCAATATTACCTGATGGGGCAATACCAAGACCACCTACAAGACCTGCACATAAGTCAGAAACAAAATCCCCATATAAATTTGGTGAAACAAGGACATCAAATGTTTATGGAAGAT
>NZ_DAWDDM010000137.1:0-5098 GCF_052354645.1 Catenibacterium sp. | reverse complement strand
AATACCTGAGAACAAGGCGATACAGAAATATAAGGCGGCACATTATGCATAAAAATATGCCTGCCACTACGTGGCAGGCATGGGTACATGTTTTTAATTTTTTCACCTGTCTACTTGACAGGGGCGGTTCAAATAAGGTCTCTTTTTTATCGTGTCCATTTTACAGGGTCCATTTTAATCCCTATGGATTCTTTTTTTTGAATTAAAAAAAGGATTCCTTTTTTGGAATCCTTATTGTTCTTGTGTATCAGTTGTCTGTACTGTGAAATGGATAGAACCAATAGTTTTTGTTTCACCACTTGAATTCTTTTCAGTAAATGAAATCGTATATGATCTGCCACTAGATAATCCACTAATTGTCGCACTGCTTCCACAATTCAATGATTGACTATTACCATTACATGTCACAATCATTGTATGTCCACTTGGACCAGATGTGCTGACATTGACTGAAGTGGCTGAAATAGTTGCTCCATTTGATATAGCTGCACCATTTGCAGTAACACTGAAGGTTGCAGTACCTACATCTGTACTTCCAGTAGATAATCTTACTGACTTCTTATTAGACGTTGTGTCACCACTCTTTAGTTTATAATAACCAGTTACTGTGTATGTCTTACCTGATTCAGTGTTATATTCAAGTGTTCCACTTGTAGAAGATAATGTTTCAGTCTTTGTAGAAGAACCATCACTGATTTCTACAACACAAGTGATCTTACCTTCATATTCAGGATCATAAGAACCAAATGTGACTGAAATTGAATTATTTGAATTCAATGATGCATTAAATGATGTCAATTCAGGTACTTTATATTCATCGGCATAAGAAGAACCATCATCTACACCACTAGGACCATGTCCCTTTACAAACCAAGCAGTCAAAATCTTTTCTTCTGGTGTAGAAGAACTTGGAGATACATATGGATATACACCCTTAACCATACGTGCCTTTTCAACAGTACTTGGTGTTTCATAGCTATTTTTCATCTTATGAGTGGCAAGCTTCTTCGCAATCTTTGCGGCAATTGATTTTGCATCATTCATACCACTTGCAAGATATTTATGTTTCTTTGTAGATATTTCTGCAGGAAAACCATTCCAGCAGGCCCATGCATAATCAGGTGAATAAGCACAAAGCCAATGGTCTTTATCCTTGCCAGCTAAAGCTGGGATAGTTGCATCAAAGTTAGAAGTACCAGTCTTTGCACCAATCTGAGAACCAATATCAAATGCTGAGTAGCTTCCATTGCTCTTTACATAGCTTGTCATAACCTGACGAAGTAAGAAAGCAGTAGAATCTTTCATTCCTTCACTTGCCTGTTTTTGAATATCATCATCTACATTAATAGTTTCACCAGTTGTATTAATCACAATCTTCTGAATTGTATGTGGCTTAATATATGTACCACCATTTGAGATAGCTGCATAAGCAGCTGCCTGCATAGTAGGTGTTGTACCATACTTCCAACCACCAATAGCATAGTTCAAGTTGAAATCTTCATCGTCCATGTTATAGCCTAAACCTTTTAAGAAGCTAACAACCTGATTATTACCAACCTTCTTAAGAACACTATTTAAAGTATGAATAGCAGCTAAGTTCCATGAATTTGCAAGAGCATCTTCAAGAAGCACATCATTATGGTAATTGTTATCCCAGTTCTTTGGATGCCAGCTACCCTGAGTAAACTCTGAGTCATCTACTGTATGTCCAGTAGACCAGTTGAGATATTCAAATGCAGTTGCATAGTCAAGAATAGGTTTGATAGAAGAACCTGGCTGTCTTCTATTCTTTAATGTATAAGCATAATCTAGATAAGTCGCATCAGAATTATTCGCACGATAATTTTTCGCACTCATCAAACCAATAATACGGCCAGTTTTTGATTCAAGCACTGAAGCAGCTGCCTGCATCTCCCTGTCAGTAAACTTATAGTTCTTGCCTGAAGAAACATCATCAAGATATTCCTGCATATCATGATCCATATAAGTATAGATAGTCATCTTAGTTTTATTAGGATCATAACCTAATTCTTTTACTTCCTGAGTAACGCGATCTACATAAGAAGCATATTTTCCATTTGTCTGAACAGGATCATATTTTAATATGTTTTCAACCTTTACGCTTTTCGCATTATCTCTTTCTTTTTCACTAATATATCCATGTTCATACATCAAGTTAAGGATAATATTTCTTCTTTTTGTTGCAAGAGTTAAATTCCTAAATGGGTCATATGAAACAGGAGAATTAATTGTACCAGCAAGTAATGCAGCTTCTGGTAAAGTTAACTGATCAGGGCTCTTTCCAAAATAATAGTAGCTTGCTCCATAAATACCAATAGAACTATTTGACTTACCAAAATAAATCTTATTGAGATATAGTTCAAGTACTTTCTGTTTAGTAGTCTGCTGAGTCGCTTCAATAGAAAGAATGACTTCTCCAACCTTTCTTTCGATTGTTTTTTCTTCATCTGGATAATATGTCTTTTTGATGAGCTGCTGTGTAATTGTAGAACCACCTGCAACAGTATGACCTGCTAAGATATTTGACATAAGAGCTTTAATAATACGTGGAATATCAAAACCATTATGTACAAAATAACGTGAGTCTTCTGCAGCAACTACAGCATCAATCATTACTTCAGGAATATCATCATAACTTACATATTTCCCAATAGAACTACCATACTTGTAATAGGTTTCTCCATCTTGAGAAACCTGAGAAGAGTAGGAAGTTGTTGTAAGATTATCAATATCAAAATTACTGATTTGCTGATAAATCTTAAATCCAAGGTAACCACTACCGCTCGCTACAAGAACACATAATGCGATAATACATATCTTAATTGTTTTCTTTATCTGCTTAGGGTCCTTGGTTGATTGAACTTTCATAAAGTGTCCTCCTTAAGGTAAAATTCATCGATTACATCTAAATAAGCGAGTCTTGGCTGATAGCCCTGCTTAATAAGATGTCCACTTTCTTTCACTTCATCATAACTTATATGCTGCTTCTTGTCATGAAAAAAGCGCTCTACCATAATCGAAGCATCTAACAAATAAACTTCTCCCACAGATGTGAAGGCAATAATAATAAAGGCAATCCCACCATGACGTTTTACTCTCTCTAGATGATTGATCTGATGCTCAGAAATATTACGAAAAGGAAATCGTAAAGATTTAGTTTCTTTTGCTTCAAAATCAATATATCTGCCTTTATAAATTCCATTATAATCCGTAGTAGAAGGGGCCTGATAGTATGCTTCAACTATACGGGCTTTATTTCGTGAAGGATAATCGACTTTTACAATCTGGATAGGTGTCGGTTTTTTATATATGACAGCCTGATCGACAGATAAGTAATAGGTGTTAGATAGGTTGATGTCTTCTTCTAAGCTCATCCCACGAAAAGCAGTATAATGCTTACTTGTAGATTTCTTAGGGATAGACATATTAGCCGGTGCCTTTTTAAGGTTTGGATAATTAACCATACTATTTCTCCTTTACCAAATCATTATAACATATTATTATTCAAAAAAAATGAAAAATGATGGAAGAAGATTGATGAATAGGTTTAAAATAGTTATTATGTTTCGAAGAGGTGATTAAAAAATGAAATATCGTAAATGGATTACAATGATATGCGCTGCATTCATGCTTTGTGCATGTACTTCAAAGCAGCCAGAAAAAAAGAAGACAAATACAATCTCGCATACTGCAAAACAAAAAGAAAAGAAAATTAAATCTATCCCTCAACCAGCACTTAACACAGAAGAAGCGTCTGCAGTAGTGATGGATGCAGAAACAGGCAAGGTATATTATGTGAAAAATGAACAGGAATCACGTTATCCTGCTTCTACAATTAAACTATTAAGTGCCCTTGTCGCAATAGAGTATTATAAAGATGATGATCTTCTTACTACAAAGAATATCATGTCTTTACCAGATCGTGTGTTTGCCTATACTGAGCCTGTACATGATGGTGAACAGATTCCTTTTAAAGATGTTATTCGTGGTATGCTTTTAAAGAGTTCTAATGAAATGGCTTTAACTCTTGCTGAAAACTATCAAGGTGGTTATGATGCGTTTATTAACGCAATGAATAAGAAAGCTAAAAAACTAGGTTGTCAAAAGGTAGAGGTTTCTAATCCTCATGGACTCAGTTATGCCGAAAAGGGATGGCTTAAAGAAACATGCAGTACAAAGGATATGGCACTTATTGCGAAAGCATTTTATAAGAATAAAGAGTTAAGAAATATTATTTCTACACCAAACTATACTTTTGAATCAAATCAATATCGTACAATGCAGAATGTAAAGATGACCCAGCATGATTCTCCATATTATGATGAAAGAGTCATTGGGGGAAAGACAGGTTTTACTAATCTCGCGAAAAGATGTTTGGTTACTTATTCTAAGGTAAAGAATAAAACAATCATTACAGTTGTATTTAAAGAAAACTCACGTGAAGAAACTTTTACAGACACTAAAAAGCTTCTTGATTATGTGAATGACGTTTTAGCAGCATAGAAAAAATGCTGCTTTTTTTAAGCAGCATGAAGTAAAGTACGTATTAAATCAAATAGATAAGGCTTATAGTCCTCAATAGGGCAGGGAACCTTATTTACAATACAGCTAAAGCAAGTTGAACCTACAAGCTCTACTATAGTAAAGAAGGTAATATCAATATTTTTAATATTAAGATTCTCTCTTTCTACACCTTCCTTAAATAATTCATATAGACTAAGATGATCTGTTTCTTCTAGAATCTTTGTAAGTTCCTGTGAGTAGACCCCAAGAGATAAGTCTTTATTCATTAAGGTAAGATATGTAGGATTGGCTACAAGAGCATCAATCACATGATTGATGATAAAAATCATTGAATCATCAAAGTGGGTGATTTCAGGATGTTTTTTTAATTCTTTCATAGCATCATCAAATAAATCAGTACTGATTTCCTGTACAATCTGGTTTCTAATATCATATTTGTCTTTGAAATATAAATAAAAAGTACCTTTTGCAACCCTTGCTTTATTTACAATGTCAGAAATAGATGTATTATTAAAATTCTTTTCTGCAAATAATGCAGTGGCACTTGCTAGAA
>NZ_DAWDDM010000136.1:0-5120 GCF_052354645.1 Catenibacterium sp. | reverse complement strand
ATCCAAGACAGAACCCAGCTAAGGTTTCTTTAAAGAAAGAAGAAATCTTAAAGTGGTTAGGTAACGGTGCTCAGCCTTCTGACACAGTTAAGAACATCCTTTCTAGAGAAGGCGTAATCAAAGAATTTGCTGAATCTAAGAAGGCTAAATAATTATGGATTACGTTAAGGCATTACAGGACATCTGTCTTGAACTTGTCAATGATCGTGATAAGTTAGAGGTTAGAGAAATGCCTTCATTAGATGATAATGCGATTGTTCTATATGTTTATGCATCACACGATGATATTTCTAAGTTAATTGGTAGAAAAGGTGTTATGGCTAATTCTATCAGACAGCTTATGTCTGTAAGTACACGTGGTATGCATAAGAGATTAGATATCAAATTTGAATCATATGGTGAGGAATAAAGGAAGTGTACACTTCCTTTTTTTTGGAGGTACAAATGGAACTTGTAGAAATTGGTAAAATCATTAATACATTTGGAATCAAGGGTGATTTAAAGATTGCTTCTTCAACTGATTTTGGAGAACAGCGCTTTGCCCCTGGCAGCCATATTCTTGTCAAAACACCAAGAGAATATCTTGATTTTGAAATCAGTAAGCATTATATCCATAAAGGTTTTGATATGATTGCATTTAAAGGTTATACAGATATTAATGAAGTAGAAAAGTATAAGGGGTGTATTTGTTATGCCCCTAAGGATACTTCTTTACTACCTGAAGGCATGCATTATATTTCTGATATTGTGGATTGTGAAGTTTATAATAATGGTACTTATATTGGTAAGGTGACTGATGTATATCAGGGTGCACAGGCTATTATTGGTGTAGATGTAAATGGTAAGAAGGTTATGATTCCTTATATTGATGCTTTTGTAAAGAATAAGGATATTGAACATAAGCGTATTGATGTCTCATTGATTGGAGGCTTCTTAGATGAAGATTGATGTTCTTTCATTATTTCCAGAGATGTTTGAAGGATTCTTGACAACATCTATTATTAAAAGAGCTATTGATAGTGGTCATGTAGAAGTAAAAATTCATGATTTTAGAGAATTTGCGACAGATCGTCATAAGAGTGTAGATGATACACCTTATGGTGGTGGACAGGGCATGGTGCTTATGTGTAAGCCTTTATTAGATTGTTTAAAGACAGTAGTCACAAAGGATTCACTTGTTATTTTAATGAGCCCTCAGGGTATGACACATCATCAGGCTTATGCTGAAGAATTAGCCCTTAATCAGAAACATATCGTGATCATCTGTGGTCATTATGAAGGCTTTGATGAACGTATTCGTGATTATGTAGATGTAGAACTTTCTATTGGTGATTATGTACTTACAGGTGGAGAACTTGGTGCGATGGTAGTGATGGATAGTGTGATCCGTTTACTTCATGGAGTAATCACTCAGGCAAGTCATGAAGATGATTCATTCTCTAATGGATTATTAGAATATCCACAATATACAAGACCTTATGAATATGAAGGCAGTAAAGTTCCTGATGTCCTCATAAGTGGTCATCATGAAAATATTCGTAAATGGCGTTTAAAGGAATCATTACGTAAAACAATGATCAAACGTCCTGATTTATTAGAAAAACGTTCATTTACAGAAGAAGAATTAGAAATTCTAAAAGAATTAAAAAAGTAATTGATTTATAAAAAAGACAGTGCTATAATAGCCAAGTCGTAAGACACAGAAGTTCCGCTGGTTATATATACGAATGAGCTTCCAAGACTAAATTTGTGTAGGAGGAAATGTTATAATGAACATGCAGTTAGTAAATGAAATTACTAAGAGCCAGATCAAGACTGATGTACCTCAGTTCAAAGCTGGTGACACTTTAAAAGTATTTGTAAAGATCCAGGAAGGTAATAAGACTCGTCTTCAGATGTTCGAAGGTGTTTGTATTGCTAAAAAGGGTTGCGGTATTGGTGAAACTTTCACTGTTAGAAAGATTTCTTACGGTGTAGGTGTTGAAAGAGTATTCCCAGTAAACTCTCCAATCATCGATCATATCGAAGTAGCTAAGGTTGGTAAAGTACGTAGAGCTAAATTACATTACTTACGTGGATTATCTGGTAAAGCTGCTAGAATTAAAGAAATTCGATAAGAGAATGGGGGCTTACCCCATTCTTTTTTTCTATATTATGAATAAATTAAAGAAGCTGTGTTTACCTGGTCTAGTGACTCTTATATTATGCTTATTTACTTTTATTGTTCTTCCTGTAAAGGTAAAAGGAACATCAATGATGCCTACTATTCATGATGGAGATTTTATCTTAATGACTGGAATTACATCACATAAGCAGATACACCGTTTTGATATCGTTGAAGTACGCAGCGCAGCATTAAAAGAAGATATCATTAAACGAGTGATAGGACTGCCAGGAGAAGAAATCAGCTATAAGAATGATCATTTATATATTGATGGTAAACTTGTAGAAGAACCATTTTTCAAACTTTCTTTTATACAGAAAGAAAAAAGAGAATTAGGTCTTACACAATATACAAGAGATTTTAAAATCAAGTTAAAGCATAATGAATATTTTGTTTTAGGGGATAACCGTCCTTTATCCTATGATTCAAGATATTTTGGACCTATTCATATAGAAGATATTCGTGCTAAAAATGGATATATCATTTATCCTATAAAACATATTAAGAGTAATGATTGAGGAGGAAATTATGGTAAAACAGATTCAGTGGTATCCAGGGCATATGGCTAAAGCCCAAAGAGAAATCGAAAGTAAAGTAAAGTTAGTAGATATTGTGATTGAACTTGTGGATGCACGAGCTCCTTTTTCAACACATAATCCAGAACTTGATTATATGATTAAAAATAAGCCACGCCTCTATATTCTTACAAAGAAAGATTTAGCTGATCCTAAGGCAACAGATGCATTAATTGCAGAGTTTAAAAGACAGGGCCATAGTGCTATTGCGGTTGACTTAAAGAACTTCAAGGAAGAAAATAAAATCGTTAATTTATGCCGTTATCAGTTAAAAGAAAAGCGTGAAAAAGAAGCAGCTAGAGGATTAAAACCTAAACCTATTCGTGCTCTTGTTGCAGGTATTCCAAATGTAGGTAAATCTACTTTTATTAATAAGATTGCGAAAAGAAAAGCTGCTGCAGTAGGAAATAAACCAGGTGTTACTAAGTCTCAGCAGATTATCCGTGTTGATAAGGACTTTGAACTTTTTGATACACCAGGTGGTCTAGAACATAAGTTTACAGATATCAATAAAGCGATGAATGTCGCATTATGTGGCTCTATTAAGATGGAAATACTTCCTCTTGATGATCTCTTTATTCATGCAATTGGTTATCTCGCAAAACATTATCCAGAAATGTTGAAGGAACGTTATAATTTGACTATTGATTTAGATTCTGATTGGGTATTACCAGTTTATGATCATATTTCAGATTATCGTCATATTAAGAAATTAAGAGGCGAAACAGATTATGACCGTGTTCAGGAAACGTTCTTTAATGACTTAAAGAATGCCTCTCTAGGAAGAATTACTTGGGAGTTAAGCGATGAATAATCAGGAACGTTTAAAATACGAGAATGAAGCCAGAGCTGCTGGTTATTCTAGAATATTAGGTGTCGATGAAGCAGGTAGAGGTCCTATGGCTGGACCGCTTGTTGTAGGTGGTGTTATCTTTCCAGAAGATTTCTATGATGAACGTATTAACGACTCTAAGAAACTCACAGAAAAGAAAAGAGAAGCACTCTATGACCTCATTATAGAGAATGCGCTTGCTTATCAAATAGAGGTTTTATCAGTAGAAGAAGTAGATACACTTAATGTCTATGAAGCCTCTCGTACTGGTATGAAACGTATTGTAGAATCATTAGAACCTGATTTTACATTAAGTGATGCAATGCCTTTAGGAGATATTCCTCATCTTTCTATTATTAAAGGAGATGCGAAAAGTCTATCTATTGGGGCTGCAAGTATTCTTGCGAAAGTGACTCGAGACCGCATCATGAAGGAATATGGTAAACAATATCCAGAATATGGCTTTGAAAAACATAAGGGTTATGTCACTAAGGCACATAAGGAAGCATTAGAAAAATATGGTGTGACTCCAATACATCGTAAATCTTTTGCGCCAGTACAGAAAGTACTGAATCAACAATTATCATTTGATTTTGAAGAGAAAGATTAAATATCTTTCTCTTTTTTGAGAAAAGAAGCCTCTTACAGGGAATAGATATAGTAGGAGGTGATTGTGTGGAAGATATTCTACTTTATTTTTCATTGAAGTATCATGGACAGTTTGATTTGATTTATAAGGCATTAGAACGTAAAGAACGTGTAGATGAATCATTAAAGAAAGAACTTTTTGCGACAATTAAGTGTTCTTATACGACTATTATTAGTGATGATTATCCACAGCATCTTAAGTTCATCAACTGTCCTCCATTTGTGCTCTATTATTATGGATCTTTATCATTGTTAGATAATGAATGTATCGGCGTAATTGGTAAGAGAGACTGCAGTGAGTATGGTGTCAGGGCAACACGTATTCTTGTGGAAGATCTTGTAAAACAGGGACTTGTGATTGTATCAGGTATGGCTAAAGGTATAGATGGTGTGGGCCATCGTACGGCTTTAAAATCTAATGGTCATACAGTGGCAGTACTTGGAAGTGGGATTGATTATCCCTACCCACCAATGAATAAGGAACTCTATGATCAATTAAAAAACGAACTTATTATTAGTGAATATCCAGGTCTTACCCCGCCTAGAAAGGACTATTTCCCTAAACGCAATCGTATTATTGCTGGACTCTCACAGAAACTTCTTGTCACTGAAGCAGATATTAAAAGTGGCACAATGATTACAGTTGGTTTTGCCTTAGAACAAGGCAAGGATGTCTTTGCGGTTCCAGGACGTATATATGACTGCAAAGGCTGTAATTCATTGATTCAGCAGGGCGCAAAGCTAGTTATGAGTGTAGAAGATATCTTAGAAGAATAGGAAGCGTTTCGCTTCTTATTCTCACTAATATGTTGACAAAATAAAAAAATCCCATATTATAAGGTGATGAAGGAGGGAACTATAAGTAACTGAATATATCGACCATTGTGTTTGAATGTGTTTA
>NZ_DAWDDM010000135.1:0-5141 GCF_052354645.1 Catenibacterium sp. | reverse complement strand
AACCATAGAGACGAGTACATGATTTTAATTTATCAAAGAAATTATATATAATTTCTGTTAGTGGAATATAATAAATAACATTTCTTCTTGTATCATCAAGATATTCAATATCTACATATTCTCCACGCTTGTTCTGACATAATTCCATAATAGGACCAATAAATTCATCAGGTGTCATAATTGCTGCACGTACATAAGGCTCTTCAATACGTGTAATTGTTGTTGGATCTGGCAATAAAGCTGGGTTATCTATTTCAATCATAGAACCATCACTTAAATAAACGTTATAGATTACAGATGGTGCTGTCGCAATTAAATCAAGACCAAATTCTCTTTCTAGTCTTTCTTCAATAACATCCATATGTAATAATCCAAGGAATCCACAACGGAAACCAAATCCTAAAGCCTGAGATGTTTCAGGTTCATAAACAAGCGAAGAGTCACTTAACGCAATCTTTTCAAGTGCTTCACGTAAATCTTTATATTTAGCATTATCAATAGGATAAAGACCACAATAAACCATTGGGTTCATACGTCTATATCCAGGTAATGGTTCTTCTGCTTTATTTTCTAAAGTAGTAACTGTATCACCTACATGAACATCAGATATAGACTTGATACTTGCTGCAATCCATCCTACTTCGCCTGTTACTAGTTCATCCTTTTTCACTTCACGAGGCGTATGTACACCACATTCTACAACTTCGTAATCAGCATCACTTGCCATAAAATGAATGTGATCCCCTACTCTAATCTTACCTTCCTTAACACATACAAGAATAATGACACCTCTATATGCATCATAGAAAGAGTCAAAAATTAAAGCCTGTGTAGGGTTATTAATATCACCACTCGGTGCAGGAATCTTAGTTACAACTTCTTCTAGTACCTGGTCAACATTTAAGCCTGTCTTAGCTGAAATACGAGGTGCATCATCTGCAGGAAGACCAATTAAATCTTCTACTTCTTCTGCAACCCTATCAGGATCTGCACTAGGAAGATCAATTTTATTAATAACAGGAAGAATCTCTAAATTATTATCTAGTGCAAGATAAACATTCGCAAGAGTCTGTGCTTCTACACCCTGAGCCGCATCTACTACAAGAATAGCTCCTTCGCAGGCTGCAAGAGAACGTGATACTTCATAAGAGAAATCAACATGGCCCGGTGTATCAATAAGATGCAAAAGATAAGTCTTACCATCTTTTGCAGTATATGAAAGAGATACTGCATTTAACTTGATTGTAATACCACGCTCTCTTTCAAGTTCCATATCATCAAGTAACTGATCCTTCATATCACGATCAGCTACTGTGCCAGTTAATTGTAAAATTCTATCGGCAAGGGTACTCTTACCATGGTCAATATGTGCGATAATTGAAAAGTTTCTAATAAGTGACTGATCAACCATAAATAAACCTCCTTATTTCTACATAGTCAGCGGTTTCTGAAGTTCTTTGATCTTCTCATCAAGAACCTCGAAAGACTCTGCACGTACAGACATGACACGATATCCTTGATAATCGGGCTTGTCTTCAAGATCATTTAATCTTCCTTTTACTGCAATGACACTGCCAACATGACATGTATCATTAATCATTTCCGCTAAACCTCTCCATAAGATAATAGGAACCAAATCATAATCCCTACATCCTTTCACTTCATCAAAAGGACGATAAACCATAATATGGATTAAAGCATCCTTTCGATAATTATTGATAATTTCATAATCAGGCATCTGAGCAAGTCTACCCACAAGAAATACTTGATTATACATATAAAAATCACCTCCTCCAAAAGACTTGTTTTAAGAAGAAGGTGAATACGGGTTAAATAAAATTATTTCTTATTTACAAAAGCGATCGCAATGCCGCCATCATGTGCAATAGAAATGTCTGCATCCTCATCATTGAGATAAGGACTTCCGTCTTCATGATTCAAAATGACAATATCATGAAATGAAATACCACCAATACCTAGGTGATTTGCTTTCAGATAAGCTTCCTTGGCTGCAAAACGACCACCTAGATACTCTCTCTTACGCTTTTCGGTAGGAAATGATTGAAATATCTCATATTCTTCATCTGACAAAATATGACGGACAAATCTTTCATTCTCAATATCTAAGCGAGAAAGTTCAACGATATCAACACCAATTCCCATTAATCTTCAAACTTCTTTTCATAAAGATTCATGAGTTCATCATAGCTCATATCATCATTGATTTCTTCAATCAAAGGATCTTCATTTTCCATGTCATGTTTGAACTTACCAGTTCTCTCTTCAACAATTTTGAGGTCTTCTTGTGATTCAAGTGTTAAAGTAGATAAATTCTTCAAGCGGTTTTCTACAGAATCAATCACTTCACTGCTTTCCTTCTTGACTACTTTCTCTACCTTCTTTGCCTTTTTCACAACAGGCTTTTCTTCCTCAATTCCTTGAGCACCATAAAAAGGACTTAATACCGGTACCACATCATCCTCACGTCTTTTTATTTTTTTCTTAACTGCTGGCTTTTTTTGTGGCACAGGGTTATTAGATTCCTGCACTCCGTTCATTGGAGAGATGATCTGACTCATAACATATTCTTGCTTTTTAGGCTTTTTAGGTTCTTCTTTTTTCTTTACTACAGGAACCTTTACTTCGACTTTTTGTTCTTCAACTTTTTTTTCTTCGTTATAAATCATAGGTTCACTGAACTTTTCTTTACGACGCTGTTCAATCACAGGATCCACATGTGGTGGCTCCTCTTTCTTTACAGTATCTTCAAAATCCATATCTTTACCCATAATCCAATCTGTAATTTTCATATTCAACCCACACTTTCTTTTTTAAATTGAATCAATGAAAGACTGAACTTCCTCCTCTGTCTTTCTTAATTTCGATACCAATCGTCCTAGTTCCTGTCCCTTATCATATGCAATAAAAGAAGGAATACCTAAGATATTTAATTCAATACATAAATCAAGCATATCGTCACGATTCACATAATAGAATTGATATGCTAGATTGTTTTCAACAACATGTTCTATATAGGTTTTCATATAAAGACAATCTGGACACCAATCTGTAGAAAATACGATAATACATTTATTCTGGATAGCTTCTTTAAACTCTTCTAAAGAATGCAATTGAATGAGCTTATCCATTCATATCACCAAAATCAATATCGATTCTATAAATAGGACCAAATGGTGAGAACTTCTTTTCATATTCAGTCATCACATTATCTTCATATCCTTCACTATGATGAAGATCTAAACATACATCATGGAAACGTGCTCCATAATTGTTCATAGAAACAAGTGAGAATTCAAAGAATGGACGGTTATCTGTCTTAAAAATCAAATGACCTTCATCCTTTAAAATACTCTTATAAACATCTAAGAATGAAGAATAAGTCAATCTTCTCTTTGAATGTCTCTTTTTAGGCCAAGGATCACTGAAGTTTAAATAAACTGTATCAATCTCACCTTCTGCAAATACTTCACCTAATACTGCTGCATCTTCCTTCATAAAGCGAAGATTTGGTAAAGTTTCCATCTCTAAGAATTTCTTTACCGCAATAGTTAGAACTGTTGAATATTTTTCAATACCAATAAAGTTGATATCTGGATTTCTTCTCGCATTTTCGATAATGAAATCACCTTTTCCCATTCCAATCTCAATCGCAATAGGATTGTTATTTCCGAATACCTCATGCCACTTACCTAAGTGGTCACGTGGATTAATAAAAACTAAATCTGCATGCTCTTGTAAAAAAGGCATCGCATCAGGATTATTTCTTAATCTCATAAAACCTCCATATCATTGTTATTATATCATAAAACGTTATAGTATGCTATTAATTTCCTCATCTGTAAGTGGTCTGTAATGACCTAATTTAAGACTCTCATCAAGTTTAAGTTCTCCCATGCTGATACGCTTCAAATAAACAACCTCTTTACCACACGCTTGAAACATTCTTTTAACCTGATGAAACTTGCCTTCATAAATAGTCACTTCACACTCACTAATTTCATCGCTCTTAATAATATTCAAAAAAGCTGGCATACATGTGAAATCTTCTAAAGGAATACCTTTAGTAAATGCATTGATATCACCTATTCCAAGTCTTCCCTTCACTTTAACATAATAAGTCTTTGGAACATGTGTTCTAGGAGAAAGGAGACGATGTGCTAGTTGCCCATCATTAGTGATAAGCAAGAGACCTTCTGTATCTACATCAAGTCTTCCTACTGGGAATAGTCCAGGATGGTATTCTTTAATCAAATCAATAACCGTAGGATAAAGATTATCTTCTGTTGCACTCACATAACCATCTGGCTTATTCAACATATAATAAACATACTTTGAATAAACAATCTTTTCACCATCTACATAAATCTCGTCTTTTTCAGGATCAACATGAGCCCCTGATGATTTAATCTTCTTACCATTAGAAACAACAACTCCATCCTTTAAAAGCTGCTTCACATCTTTTCTTGAGCCATATCCACAATGTGCTAATAATTTATCAATTCTCATTCTTCACCTCAAAACAATAACTATAACTTTCATCAGAATCTGATTCATTTTGATCATAATGAACAAAAACCTTAAGTGAGTCTTTCTTCTTTACTCTTCCTGACAAAGAAATACCTTTATAAATATTCTTCTTTTTATCAACGACTCTCGGAACCATAGAATAAGTTTCCTTATCAAAATATCCAATAGTCGGCTGGTAATCATCTAAACATGATGAACTATATGAAATAGCCTTAATATTGTACATGTTCTCTTTTGGTTCATCAATGACTAATTCATATCGATATCCTTCATTTATTTCCGTATAATACAATTTTATATTCATTTTATCAGAAATATCATCGAATTTCTTGGCTTTTTTGATATATGACAAATCTTCTTTGTATTTTTTTAATATTCTATCTGAAATATCTGAATCTTTTGTCTTTGTTCCACATGCCGTCATAAATAAACAAAGCAAAACCACCAACAACTTCTTCATACAAACTGCCTCCCATTTAAAAATTATAACATTCTCATCTATAGAACGTAAATACAATGATAAAAAAAGAAGACAATTTCTCTGATTCCAATGTGATAATGTCTCAATGTATCCAAGTTGATAATGTCCCAAT